>JADGPI010000238.1 GCA_017882525.1 Thermoleophilia bacterium | reverse complement strand
GATCGCAGGGAAACGCCAGAGAGGGTCGTTGACGTCCAGCTCGCGCCCCGGATACTATGCTGGGGGAGGTTGGACAAGGAGGGGCAAGGAGAAGACACATGAAGGTCATCGATGCCGAGAACCACTTCGCGAGCGAGGCGTGGCTTGACGCTCTTCGCCACAACTCGGGCTACCCGAGACTGGTCGACGAGCCGGACGGGAAGGCCAAGCTGTACTGGTCGGCCGAGACCTGGGTCCACTACATAGGAGACAAACTCCGTGACGTCGGTGACCTGCGTCTCAAGCTCATGGACGAAGCCGGGGTCGACGTGGCCGTTCTTTCGCTCGCCGCGTCAGGGGCCGAGCCGTTGGAGCCCGGCGTGGGCGCTGAGGTAGCGAGAAAGACCAACGACGAGCTCGTTGAGGCGATCGACCGACACCCCGACCGGTTCCTCGGCTTCGCCACACTCGCTCCCAAAGACGTCGACGGCGCCATCAAAGAGTTGGAGCGGGCGGTAAAGGAGCTCGGCCTCAAGGGCTGGCACACTCACTCCAATTTTGGCGACTCCTACCTTGACGAAAAGAGGTACTGGCCCATCCTTGCGAAGGTCGAAGAGCTCGATGTTCCCATCTACGTCCATCCGACGGCCCCCATCATCACCCAGTTCAAAACGTACGGCACTGGGCTGGCCGGGGCCTCATTCGGCTTCGGTGCCGAGACCTCTATGGTCATGATGCGCCTGATCACCAGCGGCGCCTTCGACGCTTTTCCCAAGCTCAAGATCATCCTCGGACACTATGCCGAAGGGCTTCCCTTCATGATGAACCGGGTCGACAGACCCTATCTGCAGGGTCACATCAGGCCGCAGCCCGGCGTCGCCCCCGACCTCAAGCGCCGCCCGAGCGAATACCTCAAGAACAACATGTATGCAACCACGAGCGGCAACTATCAGGCATCGGCCGCCCTGATGACCCGCGACGAATTGGGTGTCGACAGGGTCCTTGTGGGGACGGACTTCCCGTATGAGGACATGACCGCCTGCATGGACTTCCTGAGAAGCCTGCCGTTGTCCGAACCCGAACGGGCGATGTTGTTCGAAAAGAACGCCACGCGACTGGGTTTTGCCGGATAGCCGGCAGAACGGGCCTGGGTCGGGACGACGACCCCGATGTAGTTGAGGGGGGCCTCGCGGGCGGGGGAACCTATCGCTTCCGAAGGAAACGGCGGCCCGTGGAGATCCACGGGCCGCCGCCTGCTGTCGGGTCGCTAAAGCGACTGGTCGAGCTTACGCTCCCGTATAGGGCTGGATCTTCCCAGCCGTTGGGATCGTGGGGTCGGTCACGGAGTCGATGATGCTGAGGTCGAACGGGAATTTGGTGGCCTTGACCCACTGGCCAAGAACGAGGGGCGACTTGTAGACGTTCTGCACGACGTGGCATGGCCCCAGTTTGAAGGGCGGGCCGGCGGCTTCCACCGGCGCGGTGAAGTCGATAGGGCCGGCGATCGTGTCTAGTTTGGTGGCCGTGACCGCGGTGATGATGGCGTTCTTGTCATCCACGCTGGTGCTCCGCTTCAGCACATCAGCGGCCCAGTCGAAGACGAGGAAGTGCAGGAGAGGCTGCGTCCACTCTTGGTTCTTCTTCGCCTCGAAGTCCGCGGCGAATTCCGCGCAGGTTTGATTCAAGAGGGAGGACTTGAACGGATGGTTCGGAGACCACCACACTTCGGTGGTCAGATTGTTGGCAATGCTACCCAATGCCTCGACCGATTGCGGGAACAGGAGTGCCTTGGTGAAGGTGGCGATCTTCGGCTTCCAGCCTTGCTGGGCAGACTGTTTCCAGAAATTGGTGAAGTCCGGCGGGATGAAGATACCCGTGCCGATCTCGGCGCCGGCCTTCTTGAACGAGGCGATCTGGCTTGTGAAGTCTTCGGTACCGTCCTGGAACGGGCCCGGGTCGATTACGGTATAGCCCCCCGCCTTGAACAACGGCTCGTAGAGTGGGCGCAGGGCGTTGCCGTCGGCATCGTTCGGGAACATGCAGGCGATGATCTTGTTGTTGGGCGTCTGGGGCCAGGCGTCTAACATGGAAGCAGCCACATCCTCCGCGCCCCAGAACACGTGGTAGGTCCACTTGAACACGGCCTTGAGGTCGCCGTTGCTCCGAGTGCCGACGTATGACTCCCACGGGCAGTCGCAGGTGAGACACGGCACTCCCGCGGCTTCACATTGGTCGGCCACCGGGACAACCGTGTCCGGCGTGGAAGCCGCGACGACCATGTCGACTTTGCTGTTGTTGATTAGGTCGCCGGTGACCTGAGCGGCCCGGTTGGAGTCCGACTGGCTGTCGCTGACGATGATCGTGATTGGGTGCTTCTGGCCGTCGCCGCAGACGACGCCGTCGCCGAAAGCGCCTTTAGCCCGATCCACGCAGTAGCTGTCGGGGACACCGAAGGAAGCCAGGCCACCGGTGAGAGGCGTGACAAAACCGATCTTGACTTCACGGCCCGTCGTAGCGGCACTTACCGTAGTGCTGCTCGCCGCGGCCGTCGTGGTGGGGCCGCCGGCTGTCGTGGTGGGGCCGGCCGTCGTGGTCGTGGTGGCCGTGCCGCCGCAAGCCGCAACCAAGCCACCCAGCCCGGCTCCCGCGCCGATTGTTGCCCCCGCAACTCCGGCGATCTTCAGAAAATCACGCCTGCTGTAGGATCTTCCCTCGCAGGCTTCGTCCGTTTGCAGCTTCTTCCCTTCTTCGCGATTCATCCTTGACCCCCAGTGCTTCGCGTTGAGGCTTCCGTGGCTCCTGGCGCCCCGGCACCATTTGGGGAGCCATTCCAAGTGAAGTTTATACCTAGTCAAGTGAGAACGCAGACCTCCTTTCGGCCTGACGCCGTTTTCGCGCGAGGGGAGGAGAAGTCGCGGAAAGAGAGCGCTATACGTCTGAGGTTGGATCTTGTCCGTCGGTGGAGATCTCTTGATCTCGGAGACGTACTTTGCGGTGCCATCTCCAGACGCCCCAACCGACAAGGGCCACTACCGCGACTGCGATCACTATCCCTGCCACGATGGTGTACCGGCCGAAGTCGGCCTGGAGTGCATCCCAATTCGCCCCAAAAGCCCAACCCAGGTAAGCCAGGGCTGTGTTCCAAACCAACGAGCCGAGACCAGTGTACAAAAAGAAGCGTTTCCAGCTCATTCGCGCGAAGCCGGCCGGGAGTGAGATGAAGGTGCGGACCACAGGGAGCACGCGAGTGACGAGGACCATCGCCTCTCCCCGTTTCTCGAACCATTTCTCCGCGCGGTCCATGTGGCTGGGCTTCAAACGGAGGACATAACCATACCGAACCGCCAGAGGTCGTCCCCCGAAGCGCCCGATGGCGTACACGATGCCGGCCCCTAGTAGTGCCGCCGCTGTCGAGACAAGGATGACGGCCCAAAGGGTCGTGTGACCCTGAGCGGCCAACACGCCGCCATAAGGAATGACGATCTCGCTGGGTATCGGGAGCATCGCGTTCTCGGCAGTCATCGCGAGAAACACGATGAGCAGTCCGTTATTCTGGAGAAGGTGGATCAGCCAGGAGCCCATATGCGGGAATTGTACAGGTCTTCCCGCCGGCTCATCCGTTAACCGCCTGCAAATCCGCAGCCGTGCTCGCTTCCAGTATCATGTGGAGCACCAGGAACTCCCGCGCGCCCGACAAGACAGGGAACTAATGCCAGCCAGAAACGCGCCGATGCTTGACTCGACAGACCGGGCCGACTCCGGCTCGACCAGGATCGCCATGGCCGCGCTCGCGGGACAATCGGTCTTCTTGGGCTGCAACTGGGTGGTGATGAAGATCGGGCTTCGCTACGCATCGGTCTGGCCTTTCGCGGCCATGCGGACGGGCCTCGGAGCGGTCGCACTTTTTCTTTTGATCTTGGTGCTGAAGCGACCCATGCGTCCCAAGCACGTGTTTCTCACCGTGCTGTTGGGGCTGCTCCAGACAACGGCTCAGATCGGCCTACTTATGTGGGCGCTCGAGAGCGGTTCGGCGGGGCGGACCTCGGCGCTGGTCTACACGATGCCTTTCTGGGCGTTGCTTTTTGCCCGCCTATTCCTCGGCGAGCGACTTATGCGGATCCAGTGGCTCGCCGTGTCGCTGGCTGTCGTAGGGCTCGTCGCCATACTCGACCCGCTCAACCTCAAGGGATCCCTTGCGAGCAAGCTGATGGCCGTCGGTGCGGGCGCCGCGTGGGCTGCCAGCACGATCGTGGCCAAGAAGATCCGTCGTCGCGGCCCAGTGGACGTTCTCAACCTGACTGCCTGGCAGATGCTCTTCGGGACGATCCCGATAGCGGTCGTCGCGCTGGTGCACACCACTCGCCCGATAGTCTGGGCGCCGGCTTTCGTGGGTGCCCTTGTCTATAACGTGATCCTGGCCACGGCGGTGGCCTGGTTCCTCTGGCTGTATGTGCTTCAGGTTTTGCCGGCCGGCATCGCGGGTTTGGGCACGTTAGCTACGCCTGTGATCGGAGTGGTCTCCTCGTGGCTGTTGCTCAGGGAGAAGGTGGGAGTGTTCGAAGGCGTCGGGATCCTGATGATCCTGGCCGCTTTGCTCGTGTTGACCCTCGTGGGGGTGACTGCGCGACGACAGGCGCAGTCGGTCGCGGTGGCCGCGGCCCGAGCTCCTGCCCGGGTTCGACTGCCCGAATAGTCAACGCGCGGGCAGTACCGCGATCGCGGGGTGAGCTGCGCCCTGTTACATCCCGAGCAAGGTCGACACCGTCACCAGCTGGTATCCGGCCTTCCTGAGCCGCGTGATGATGCCCGGCAGGGCCTCAGCGGTGTGCTTGGCCGCGACGTGCATGAGCACAATGGCGCCATTGTGGGCGTTTCCCATCACGTTGTCCGTTATCTGGGCAGCCGTGTGACCGCGCCAATCGTTAGTGTCGATGTCCCACATGACCACATACCTGAAGCCCTTTTCACCGGCGACCTCTACCGTCTTCTGGTCGATAAAGCCGCCAGGGGGGCGGAACAGGGGAACGATGGGGGCACCGGTGAGCGCGTGGTAGTGGTCGGTGCCGTTACCGATCTCGATCCTCAAGCCCCTCTTGGAAAGCTTTGTGCAGTTCGCGTGGCTGCGCGTATGGTCGCCCACCTCGAAACCGCCCTTGGCAATCGCTTTGGCGAGGGCCGGTCCTGTGTCCACGTAGTGGCCGATGACAAAGAAGGTCGCCGGGACCTTGTATTTTTCGAGAACTTTCAGCGTGGCGTAGGCCGTGGGCATCTGGTAGTTGTCGTCAAAGGTGAGGGCGATCATCTTCTTGTCGGTCGGCCCATGCCGCACGACTTCGGCGGAAGGCCGGCTGGGCCATCCCGAGGTGTTGCCGCCCGCTGCCGAGGAGGCGGTCGTGCTGGGTGGCAGGCCCGTAGTCGAGGTCAAGCCCACCACCGAGGTGCTGGTCGACGCACTGGTCCCAGTCGTCGAGGTGGACCCCAGGCCGGTCGTCGTGGTCGGCCCGGGGTTGCACGCAGCAAGACCGACCGCGAGCGACAATCCCAAGAAACCGACTGCCGCGACGGTCGCGATGCGTGCCCGCATGAAGCTCCCGCTGCGACTCAATACTCTGCCATCCTTATGCCCGGCTCCTTCTATTTTGCAGCACAGTGCCGGTCAGCGCCGGCGACCGGAAAACGATCACCATCATGATGGTTCGACCGGACCGCTCGCGCTCCTGGTTCCTGGTCGGTGCGCAGACCGAAAGGCGAGTCGTCGGCGACGTTCGCGCGAATGGCCCGAGCGTCGGTCGCTCCGCGATTTGCGAAAGTCAAAGCCCTTGTCTCACAATGGGGCTGCACTCGTGACTTCGCCCCAGGATACTCCGGGGCTCGACGATGAGGCGGCCATGTGAGCGCAGCAGAGGCAGAACCGGGGATCGTCCAGCTCCGTGATTTCCGTCTGGAGGACTACTACGGGGTCACCGGCCTCTGGGAGGAGGCGGGACTGGCTTTCCGGCCGTTGGGACGAGACACCAGCGAGAAGGTGGCCGAAGAGCTCCGCCGCGGGACTGCGGTCTTCGTAGTCGCCGAGTCGGATAACCGGCTCGTTGGCGTGGTGTTGGGCACCCACGACGGCCGCAAGGGTTGGATCAACCGGCTTGCAGTCGCGCCGGCCTTTCAGAGGCAAGGGATCGCGGCGCGGCTCGTGGCAGAAGTGGAAAAGCGGCTGGAAGCGATGGGCATCGAGGTTGTCGCCGCCCTCATCGAGGACGGGAATGAGTCATCGATGCGGTTCTTCGGCACGCTCGGCTACCTCCAGCACGCGGACATCCACTACTTCAGCAAGATGAAGACACCGGACAGCTGAGCCGCCGCGAGCAGCAGACGAGGAAGCCCACTCTGGCGGCCACATGCCGGGCGGCCCACTCGAACCGGGGGCTCCCGGCCCGCTATTCTTTAGGTCGAGACGTATGGTGGAGGTCGACGCGGCCGGTGCCCCCAAAGGGCCGGGACGGCCTACCCACTGACGTCATGTAGACGACGCTCTCGGACTCGCCGTCCAGCTCCAAAAGCGCATTGGCTTCCTCATCGAAGTACGCAGCCACGGGGCAACTCCCCAGACCCAGCGAGACGGCTGCCAGTGACACCTGCGCGGCGATGTGCCCCGCGTCGAGATAGAAGTAACGGTACGCCCGGTCCCGGTACTTCCAGACACTTCTCGCGAAGACGGCGCTCCATACGAAGACCGCGGCTGCCTTCCGGCACATCGGCTGGTCGAGCGCAGCCGCCGCGATGGCCGGGCCAAGGTCTCCCACTCTGAGCTGCTCCAGGCTATGGCTTCCCTCGACGATCGGTCGTTCCAAGATGTCCACGCCGGCGACGCGATAATGGTAGAGGCCCGGCTCCAGGCTCTCGACCCGGTTGACCACTACGTAGGTCTCGATGGGGTAGAGCGCTCCGGCCGAAGGCGCGGCCCGGTAGAAATCCTGGCCAAAGCTCGCCGTGACCCCCGTGCCGGCCCAGAGCAGACGGGAGAGCTCGAGGAGGGTGAGAGGCGCAGCCGCGTAGGAGCGGACGCTGCGTCTTTTGGCGATAGAGTCCCAGAGACCTGGATCGGGTTCGCCTTCCGGCATGGGAAGGGGTTTGGGCAGGCTGATGACCGGAACGTAGGTATAGAACTTATACGCGGCCGGCTTGCTACGCCAGTCGAGCTCTCGGTCCTCCATGGTCTCTCGGAGATAGGACGTCCTCGTCTGAAAAGTTCGTCCTGTGTGCTCAAGCATCTCTGTGCCTACCTCCCGCCGTCCGCCGTCTAAGTGATAGCCTGAATGACCGTGCCGCGTTGCACCGTCCTGTTGACGCAAGCCCAAGTTCCCACATGAGCAAAACTCCCGCAAGTCAGACCGGTCGCGCGCCCACCCTCGCGGGGGGTGCAGAAGAGCGTCGCACGCACTGGTTCCAGCTCGGCGTGATCTGCGCCGCCAGCTTCGTGGTCTGGTCGGGGTTCGGGGCTATCCTGCCCTACCTGCCGGTGTTTCTCAAGGAGCAGGCCCACGCCTCGGTGTGGCTTATCGGGGTGGTCGCCTCAGCTTACTACGTAGGTACGTTCTGTTTTTCAGCCGTTCTGGGCAGGCTGAGCGATCGGGTCGGCAGGAAGCCCGTGATAGTGGTGGGAGTGTGCCTATATGCGGTGGCCACTCTCCTTTTCATAACCACCACCCATCCCGGTTGGTTCGTCCTCTTCCGTCTTCTGGAAGGGGTGGGGACGGCCGCCGTGACGCCCGCGGGTCAGGCGCTTGTGGCGGAGTTGAGTACCGAACGGACGCGTAGCCGGGCGTACGGCTGGCTCGCCTCTGCGCAGTTCGGAGGGCTGGTGGCCGGCCCGGTGCTCGCCTGGCCTCTCTACAGCCTGGGAGGGGGACAGGGCAAGTGGGCCTTCTATGCCATCTTCATCTTCGGCAGCGCGATCTCAGCCCTGACTGCGATAGCTCTTCTTCTCACCGTACGCGAGCCGGAGCACGCTCGGCGTCGCCGCTTGGACAAGGTCGGTCACCCGCCGTACCGACAACTTGTGACTCGGCCGGTGGTCGCCTTCCTCGTGATCGCCGCAACGGGCCAATTCGCCATGGGCGTGTTCGAAGTGCTGTGGAGCCTGTGGTTGCGGCATCTCGGGGCATCGGTGCGGTTCGTGGGGCTGACCTGGATCGCTTTCAGCGTCCCGATGCTCTTTTCTTGGGTGGGTGGCTACCTGGCGGATCGCTACAGCCGATGGATGTTGCTGTTCTCCGGTTACACTATCTCCGCGTTCGCATGGATGAGCTACGGCGTCACCCGTAACCTCACCCTGTTCATCGTCATCAACGTCATCGAAGGCTTCGCTGTGGCGTGGTCGTATCCGTCGAAGCAGTCGTTCCTGGTGGCAGTCGTGCCGTCCCGTTGGCTGGGAAGCGTTCAAGGCTTGGAACAGAGTGCGATGCAGTTGTCTGCGCTCGTGGGCACGCTGATAGCTCCGATCCTCTACGAACGGATCTCCGGATACGTGATCAGCATCGCCGGCGTGATCTCGCTGGCGGGGCTCGCATACGCCGCCCCGATCTTGCGAAGAGAATACGGCCGGCTGACTACATCGGGCGCAACGGCCGTCTCCCCAGTGCATGATGTTCGCAAGTAGCGTACAAATGGGTACTCTCAATCGCGGAATTTACCGCGGCGCTATTCCAATCGAAAGGGGCGCTCGTATAATCGGGCTATGACTCAGGCCGGACTATGACTCAGGCCACCGAGACGGCAGCCGACAATCGCCGTCAGGACGAGCGGCGCAGGCGTCGGCCCGCGTTCGTGCTGCGGGAACGAAGGACGGGCTTCGACAGACGCCGGCTGGCGGTCGCCGGACCGGTGGCTGGTTCGGTTGAGAGTGCGCTGGTGTGGCTGCGAGACAAACCGGGCACCCTCGCGATCCTCCTCATCACCGTGAACATCCTCAACCTGGCCGATTTCGCGCTCACTGCCAACGCACTCGCGCTGGGTGGCTATGAAATGAATCCGGTGATGCGCGTGCTGTTCGCGTCGGACCCCATCCTCGCCGGACTTGTGAAGGTCGCGCTCATCGTCGGGGCGACGATCCTCGTCTGGCGTTTCCGGAGATACCGCCGGACCTTGATGGGAGGCGTGCTGATGGTGGGTGTCTTCGCGGCGGTCTTCATCTACCACATGTACGGACTGGCGGTGCTCGGCTAACCCCAGAGTGGTGTCGCCTCTAGTTGGCCCCTTGACTTCACGAGCTCCGGGAAGCGGGAGAGGCCAGTGGGATACGCAGTCCCGGCGGATCGGCCTCGCCACAGGGCAGAAGCAGAGAGCGGAGTCTGTCGTCTTTCTCCAGCAGCGCGACCAGGGCGTCGACCACGACGGGGTCGAACTGTCCGCCTGAGCAGCGCTGGAGTTCGCGCGTAGCCTCCATGTGGGTCCGGCCTGAGCGGTAGGGGCGGTCGGAGCGGATCGCGTGGTAGGCGTCGGCAGCCGCGATGATCCGAGCCCCCATGGGGATGTTCTGGCCGCGCAGGTGCTGAGGGTACCCGGTTCCGTCATAGTGCTCCTGATGGTGGAGCACCAGGGGCATGAGGTCTTGTAGCTCCGGGGCCTGCGCTTGTTCAATGATCCGCTTCCCGAGAACGGGATGCTGGCGGATGCTCTTCCATTCTTCGGCGGTCAGACTTCCCTCTTTGGTGAGAATCGCATCTGGTACGCCGATCTTGCCGACGTCGTGGATCATGGCCCCTTCCTTGATGCGGGCGACGTCGATGCTTGGCAGGCCGATGGCGCGCGCGATACCGGCGGACAGCTCAGAGACGAGCCGCGAGTGCTCCTGCGTGTAGCGGTCGCGGACGTCCACCGCCGCGGCAAGGCCGCGGACCAGAGCGCCTCGGCCCGAGCGGGGTAGAGACACAACGTTGTCCGGAGCGTCGCGGCCGGGTAGCTCTCGAGAAAGCTGCACCTGGTTGCCGCCCAGTTCCTTGGCGAAAGCCAGTGCCCGCTGAGCCGCGTCCACGAGCTCCGGTGGCGTAGCGCCGTCTTGTGGGTAGGAACAGACGCCCACGCTGACGGTAAGACGCACCTCGATCCCGTCCGTAGTGGTGAAGACCCACGCCGCCACGTTCTGGCGCAGACGCTCAGTGACCTCCCGCCCACCCTTCTCGAAAGTGTGGGGGAGGATGATGGCGAATTGGTCACCGCCAAAGCGGGCCACGAGGTCGATCTCGCGGAGCTGGGAGCAGAGACGATGTGCGAGTTCGACGAGGATCCGGTCTCCGGTCCGGTGGCCATGACGGTTATTGACCGGGTGGAATCCGTCGAGGTCCAGAAGCGCGAGCATAAAGGAGTCGCCGAAGCGGTAGGCTCGTTCACATTCATGCGCGAGACGATCCTGGAACACTCGGTGGCTGGCCACGCGGGTAAGGGCGTCCACGGTGGCCGTGTCCAGTATCTGGGCGGTGACGGTGGAGCGGTCCTTGCGGAGTGTCATGGAACCGGCGAAGCAGGTCACGGCCGCCAGGAGAAGGACGAGCTGCTCGGCAGGCAGGGCCCTTGGCGGTTGGGGCGAATGTGTGAGCACAAGGACCACCGACAAGGCAGCGAGAAATAAGGCCGTGGAAAGATACAACAGACGGCCAAGTCCCTTGAGGCGCCCCGCGCGGAGGGTGACGGCCGAGCCGGCCAGCAAGAAACCAGCCGTGAGCACGGCAAGTCCTATAGACATCGGGGCTGATAGGTTGAAGTCCGTTCTCCTTTCTCCTCGGGCTTGACTTTTCGACGACCCGTAGACGTATCCTTCGAAAGAAAGTGGGCCCTCTGGTGCAGGCAAAGGGCGATATACCAGGCGACAGGCCGCGCGACGGGCGAGTGAGGCCGCTGCCGGCTCGGCGAGAGGGCTTGTGCCTAACGATCGCGGTAATCGGAGTGTGCGCGGTCATCGTCTTCGGTCTCGGTCTTGCGGCGACCGGGTGTTCGCTCTCAAAAGGCACGACGACGTCCACCTCCACCTCGGTTGCTCACGAGCCGGCCACGACCACGACGTCCGAGTCGACCACGACCAGCGAGTCTCAGCCTCCGAGCACGTTGAAGCTCACCACGACCACCACAACGGTCGCACTGCTCCCAGGCAAAGAGTACGAGCGGATCCCCACTACCGAGAAGATAGTGGCGTTGACGTTCGACGCGGCTTACGATCCGTCTCCTCTTCCGGCGATCATTGCTGCGCTGGAGGACGGAGGCGCAAAAGGCACCTTCTTCCTCACCGGGGAGTTCGTGCGTGACTTCCCGAAATCGGTGGCCCAGATCATCGAGACGGGCTTCCCGATAGGCAATCATTCTTTCTCGCACCCAGATTTCACCAAGCTGACCGATGCCCAGATGCGTTCCCAACTCACGAAGACAGCCTCGCTGATCACCAAGGCCGGCGCCGACAGTCCTAAGCCGCTGTTTCGGCCGCCATATGGTGCGCGGAACAAGCACGTGCTGTCGGTTCTGCGGAGTGCGGGCTACGTGAGCGTGTATTGGACCATCGATACCTTGGACTGGGAGACCACCCGCACTCCGGAGCAGATCGAGAAGGCGGTCTTGGGCAAGCTAAAACCGGGGGCGATCGTCCTCATGCATGTGGGCAGCAAGCAGACCGCGAGCATCCTCCCGAAACTCATCGAGGAGATCAAAGCGCAGGGCTATTCCTTCGTGACCTTGCGCGAAGCGCTGCCTTCCTCGGTCAAGTAGTAGCTCCCCCCGGGTCACGAACACCGCTCTTCTTCGCCAAGAGACCATGACGTGCGTCCGCTCAGGAACAAAAAGGCCGCCCCGGTTGCCGGGCGGCCTTTTTGTAAAGTCGAAATCGAAGGTGCTCCGCCAAGTGGCGCGGTGCGCTCATTCGATGCTGATGGCGCCCTCCGGGCACTCATCCGCCGCTTCCTCGCAGCAGCCGGCTTCTTCGCACGCGTTCGGGTCGATCACGTGAGCTTGACCATCATCGCCGACCTCGAAGACGTCCGGGCATATGTCTTCGCAGATACCACACCCGGTGCAGAGATCGGGATCGACCTTGGGAACACCCATGATTATTCCTCCTTATCGGCTTACTGGCGAGCCAATATAAGCAAAGGGACGACCCTAGTTCAAGGTCAAGCTCAGGACTCGTTCACCATGCTTCTCTCCAGTTCCGCGAGCGCCTTGGCTCTGACCTCTTGGAAGAGTGCCGGCAGGGAATTGTCGACCAGGCTGGTGTAGGTCGGTCCCGGATCGTCGAGCAAGAGTGCCGGAGGATTGCCGCCCAATTCGCGCGACCGCCGCCGCCAGCTCTCCGGCAGCAGCGTGTCTTCGACAGGTCGCCCCAGCACGGCGCCGAAAAAGGCGGTCCATGCCCGGGGGGTGATGTCCGCGGGGTCGTAGCCGCCGCCGCCGACGATGAGCCAACGTCCATCGCAGCATTCGTGGGCGAGGTCGTGCAGGGCGCGCGCGAGCTTCGGATAGACGGGAAGGGTCGCGGTCATGTGTGTGAGAGGGTCGGCGTGGTGGGCATCGCAGCCGGTCTGCGTGACGAGGATGTCGGGTCGGAAGAGTCGCAGGGCCGGCCCCACGATCTCAGTGAGACTTTGCACAAGGGCGATGTCGCCTGCCAGGGCGGGAAGCGGGACGTTGATGCAGGTGCCTTTGCCTTCGCCCATCCCGATCTCATCGATTGCGCCGGTGCCGGGGAACAAGAAGCGGCCCGACTCGTGGACGGAGATGGTGAGCACCCGCGGGTCGGAGAAGAAGGCCGCTTGCACCCCGTCTCCGTGATGCGCGTCGACGTCGACATAGGCGACTCTGAAGCCTGCTTCCAGGGCCCTCGCGATGGCCGCGGCACAGTCGTTGAACACACAGAACCCCGAGGCCTGAGACCTCATCGCGTGGTGGAGGCCGCCCGCCGGGTTGTACGCGTGGGTCGCCTGGCCCGTCAGGATCGTTTCCATCGCCTGGACCGACGCGCCCGTATAGAGCGCAGGGGCATCATAGATGTCGGGGAAAAGGGGGTTGTCGCCAGTGTCCAGGCCGTAAACGGCTAGGTTGGCGGGTGGTTTCTCGCCGCGGGCGATGGCCTGGGCCAGCTCGACCGCCTGCACGTACTGATACGAGTGGACCGTGAGGAGCTCGGAGAGGGCGGCGGGCCGTGGACTCTCGAGCCGCACCTCCTCGTCATCTAGCCAGCCGAGGCTTGAGAGGAGGTCGACAGTGAGCTCGTGACGGGTAGGCTGGAGGGGGTGATCTATGCCGAAATCGTAGGACGCGAGCTCCGGTCCGTAGACAACCGTGATCTGTCCTCTCGCGTGTTCCGATTCCGCACTCCTGGCCAAGCAGCACCTCCCTGACCCTAAGTAGGACCCGACGGTCCTGGTAGAATACCAGCGCGGTAAGCACGGCGATAGGGCGCCAGAAACGGGTGACGATGGGGGCGAGGAAAGTGACCGATGAGACCGTCGGCATCGTGCCCAAGGTCCGGGAACTCGTCCTGCGCGAGAACTGTTTCACCCGCGCCTCCCGCGTCCTCGTGATGGTCTCGGGCGGGCAGGACTCGCTTGCGCTCCTAGAGATCCTGGCTGGAGGACTCCTAGGCGCGGCCGGGCCGAAAGTGCTGCATGGCCTTCACGTAAACCATCACCTCCGCGGTGCCGAGAGCGACGGCGACGAGCAACTGGTTCGTGAGCATTGCCGGCGCCTGGGCGTGACCCTCACCGTTGCCGATTGTCCTTTGGAAAAGGGTGCCGGGAACCTCATGGAATCTGCCCGGGGGGAGAGACGGAACGCCGCTCTGAAGACAGCGGAAGAGGTGGGAGCGGAGCGGATCGCGATCGGCCACACGCTCGACGACCAGGTGGAGACCATGCTCTACCGGCTGGGCCGTTACGGGGGGCTGGCCGCCTTTCGAAGCATGAAAGCCTGTGATCCGCCCTGGGTCCGGCCATTGCTCACGTGCCGCCGCGATGAGACGGCCGCTTTCTGCGACGCGAGGGGTCTGGCCCATGCGGTGGATAGGGGAAACGCCTCGCCACGATACGCTAGGACCGGCATCCGCGAGACCGTGCTGCCCGCGTGGGAGGCCGCGCTCCCGGGTTGTGTGGAGGCGGCCGGCCGCGCCGCCGAAGTGGCTGCGGAGATGGAGGATCTGTCGCGCTGGGCGCTCCGCGAGCTGGGCCTGGAGGGTGTGATGCTCGCGGGTCGTCCGGGGGGGGCGGACTACGAGGTGGAGACGTTGGCCGCATTGCCGTCGTCGCTGAGAAGGCTCGTGTTGTTCGACGCCCTGGGAACGATGGATGGTCTTGAGGCCTCGAGGGCCTTGGTCCTGGGCCTAGAGAGGCTTCTGGGCTCGGGAGGCTCCGCGGACCTGGACCTGGGTAATGGCTGGAGGGCCCACAAAGAGTACGACCGGCTCTCGTTCGTGCGGGTGGGCGAAACCCACCCACCCAGCGCGGACGGGGGAGCCACCGACGCCGCCACGGCGGGCCGCCCGGCCGCGGCGCGCCCGGGGGTAGAGGCTGCGCAAGCAGCGGGTGGGCTCGAGCTCTCGATCCCCGGGGAAGTGGAGTGGGACGGGATGCTGGTGAAAGCCGAGCGGGTTGGGTCTTTCTCCGCGCCGGATCCGGCGCGCGAGGCCTACATGGATGCCCAGGCGCTGGTATCGCCTCTCACAGTGCGCGGGCCGCGGCCCGGGGACCGGCTGCGTCCGCTCGGGGCCGGCGGCAGTCGCAAGCTGCAGGATGTTCTCGTGGACCTCAAGGTGCCCGCGCGGCTGCGCCCGCGAGTGCCTCTTGTGGTCTCCGAGGGCCGCATCATGTGGGTCTGTGGAATGGTGATGGCAGAGGAAGGTAGAATAACGCGCAGCACGACCGGCCTGGTGAGGCTGAGCGCAAGACGAGCGGGCGAAGGCCGCGCGTGATCAGCGGGCTTTAGCGGGACCGCGCCGCCGGGCGGAGCCCGTTGAGAAGTGGAAAGGATAGCGGATTGAGGGTACTTATCCCGAGAGACGAGCTGCAGGCAAGAGTCGACGAACTCGCCGGACAGATCACCGCCGATTATCGCGAAAAGTGCCCCATCCTGGTTTG
>JADGPI010000034.1 GCA_017882525.1 Thermoleophilia bacterium | reverse complement strand
TGGGCGCCATCCTCGACCTCGATGAGGCCGGCGAGTGGGTCGC
Organism: Thermoleophilia bacterium; assembly: GCA_017882525.1. Lineage (GTDB taxonomy): Bacteria > Actinomycetota > Thermoleophilia > RBG-16-64-13 > RBG-16-64-13 > Chersky-299. Next base: position 14,538 of record JADGPI010000034.1, on the reverse strand, counting down.
CGCCGGCAAGGCGGACATCGTTGCCCTGTGCCGGGCGCTCATCGCCGACACTGCGCTCCCCAAGAAGACCTTCCGGGGTCACAAAGACGAGGTTGTGCCTTGCATCAGGTGCAATGTGTGCCTCATCCGCGGCGCTCACAGCCTTCCGGTGAGATGCACCGTCAACCCATTGAGCGTCAGGGAAGACTACTACCGGTGTCTGCCGCCAGCCGCTCTCAGGAAGAAGGTGGTGGTGGTGGGGGGCGGCCCGGCCGGGATGGAAGCGGCACTTATCGCGGTGAGTCGAGGTCACGAAGTCACTCTCTTCGAAAAGGAAGAGCGCTTGGGGGGCAATCTGGCCGTCGCGTCCGCGCCGGCGTTCAAGAACGACATGAAGCGCTTCCTCGACTACCTGGTCCGGCACGTGGAGCGCTCCGGCATCAAGGTGAAGCTGGGGGCAGCGGCGACAGTGGAATCGGTGGGCAAGGAGAAGCCCGACGAGCTGGTTCTGGCCGTGGGTGCGGAGCCGGTGTGGCCGGACATCCCCGGTGTGCGTCCGACGGCAGGGGCGGGTCACATGCCCACGATCTGGGCGGGGGATGTCTTTGCCGGACGGGAGATCCCCGGGGAGCAGGTCGTTGTCGTCGGTGACGGCGGCATGGCGTGCGAAGCGGCCTTGGTGCTGGCCCAACAGGGCAAGAAAGTGGCGATCGTCGAGCTGCCGGGCGGGTCAGGGCAAGATCAGACGGTGAATTTCGTGGATATGATGATGCTGCTCGAGATGCTCGAGGGGCACGGCATACGTGTGCGGCAAGGGGTCGTGCTGGAGGCGATCCTCGACGGGAAGGTCTCCGTGGCCGACCAGGCCGGCCTGCCGCAGGAGATCCCTGCCGACGCCGTAGTGCTGGCCCTTGAGCTGAAGTCCCGAACCGAGACCATCGGGCCGTTCTTAGACGTGGCTCCCGAAGTCTATGTGGTGGGAGACTGCAAGGCGCCCCGGATACTCTTCAACGCGGTGCACGAGGGTTTCGAAGCCGCTCTCGAGATGTAGAGGCGTAGCCGGCCCGCGGGCGGACCAACGCGACCACCGGCGCAGATGACCTTCTGCAGATGCCGAAACCTAGGGGGAACGAGATGGGCATGGACTTGGAAGGGAAGCGACTGAAGGACAAAGTGGCCTTGATCACCGGCGCCGGTGGCACCAACAGCATCGGTCGCTCGGTGGCGATCCGTTTCGCGAGGGAGGGCGCCAAGGTGGGCGTCTTGGACATCGACGGCCCCAGCGCTACATGGGTGGCGGACGAGGTCATCGCTTTGGGAGGCGAGGCCATCCCCCTCACGTGCGACATCACCGACCTGGGGCAGTGCAAAGCGGCCGCTACGAAGGTCGCCGACGCCTGGAACGGAAAGATCGACATCCTCGTCAACAACGCCGCGGCCTTTCGGGGGGTCATGTCGAAGCAGAGCTGGCAGCCTTTCAACGAGTGGAAAGTGGAGGAATGGGACTACATGCTCGACGTGAACCTCCGCGGCATGTGGTTTTGCGCTCAGGCGGTGTTCCCGTACATGAAGCCGCAGGGCTACGGCAAGATCATCAACCTTACTTCGTCTACGTTCTTTGAAGGGGTGGGCGGCTTCATCCACTACGTATCCAGCAAAGGCGGCATCATCGGCTTCACGCGCGCGCTCGGCCGGGAGTTGGGGGAACACGGCATCCGCGTGAACGCGCTGGCGCCCGGCTTCACGTTGACCGAGGCCAACATCGAGCAGACCACCAACGCCCGGCTGTGGTGGGACGTGACCCGCGACCGCCAATCGCTCAAAGAGCGGAACCTCCAGGCAGACGACATAGCAGGTACTGCTTTCTACCTCGCTTCCGCGGATAGCGATTGGGTGACATGCCAAACCATCCTGGTGGACGGTGGCCTCAGCATGCACTAGGCGTGATCTGGGCTCCGCACGAGGCGGGACGTCGGCGGATGCTCCGCTGTGCAACCTCATGCGGTAGCATGTAGGAGCCGGCCGCGGCATCCGCCAAGGCCAGACCCCGGGGTAATCGGGCCGCGCGGGGGGGCGCGGCCCCCAAGTCGAGATAAGGATGGTAGTAGTGGATCAATTCGTAGGGACGCCCCAACGTTTGAAAGACAGAGTGGCGATCGTGACCGGCGGAGGTGGCACCAATAGCATCGGCCGGGCTATCTGCTTACGCTACGGTGCCGAAGGCGCCAAAGTGGCCGTGCTGGACGTGAACTCCGCAGGCGCGGCTCGGGTCGCCGACGAGGTCAAGGCTGCCGGCGGGGACGCGATGGCGATCGCCTGTGACATCACGGACCTGGCCCAGTGCGAATCCGCGGCGAAGCAGGTCGCGGACGCTTGGAACGGCCGCATCGACATCCTCGTCAACAACGCCGCCTTTTTCGGGACCATGGGAGCATGGAAGCCGTTCAACGAGTGGACGGTCGAGGAATGGGACCACATGCAGACCGTCAACGTGCGGGGTATGTGGTTCATGTTGCGGGCCGCCTTCCCCTACATGAAGGCCCAGAAGTACGGGAAGGTCATCAATCTGAGCTCGTCCACATTTTTTCAAGGCGTGCCTGGTTTCATACACTACACCTCCAGTAAAGGTGGAGTCATCGGGTTCACCCGGTCAATTGGCAAGGAACTGGGTGAATTCGGCATCCGGGTCAACGCTCTTGCCCCGGGATTTACCCTGTCGGACGCGCAACTCGAGCTGACCAAAGACGCGCGCGCCTGGTATGACGTGAACCGCGACAAGCAGTCCATCAAGGAACGGAACGAGATTCCCGAGGATCTGGCCGGCCCGGCTTTCTTCCTCGCTTCTGAGGATAGCGACTTCATGAGCTGTCAGACCGTCCTTGTGGACGGCGGGCTCAACATGCACTAAGGATTCGCGGTACACCGGCGGGGGCGAGCGAAGCCCGCCCCCGCCGGTGTACCCTGTTGCCCGCCCTGCCGGCGCTCTATTCGTTAGCCTGCAGTAACTCGAACCCGGTGCCGGGATCCGTCTTTCGGAATGCCTTCGTTCCCAGGATCTCTATAAGCACTACTTCACCGACCAGCCAGGTCTTCATGCCGGCTCGGGTACAGCCGACACTCGCGCCCCCTTCGCGGCCGGAAGCGGCGTGCATGTGGAGCACGGGGTCGCCGCCTTCGTTCGGGAAAAGAGTGCCCACGGCGAACGCCTCCTGGGTGCCTTCGAGAGCGTGCACAAGTGGGATGACTGCATCGGTGCGTCCCGCGTCGGGCCCTACGACCAGTCTGCTGCCGCCCGCGACTCCGCCCACGTAGTAAGCGAGCGCCCGGCTGACGCCGTGCTCGCGGGCAAAGGCTTCCAGAGTGTCGTTGAGCATCTCCCCGTCCTCCAGTCGTAGGACGAATACTCTTCCGAAACAACCTTCACTGTATTTCAAGACGCCCCCATCTTCTTGGAGAAATGGACCATGTTTAGAGATACGAAAACAGGAGTACATAGTACCCGCGAGTCCCGAGAGACGTAGCGCGTCTTCCGGAGAGCTCACAAGGGCTGGTGTGGAGGAAACCTGGGATCAAAACACCGGGTAAGTACTGTGAAGCACCGAGCAAGTGGGCCTCGATGGCGGAGGTATGCGGGTCAGTTGGGGCTCGCTTTTGTTTGCACGCGAAACTGGGTATACCGCCATCGATTGCTTTGCTTTGGAAATACTGATCCCGGGAGGTCGATAAATGGGCAGGTACGAGTGTGGATCCTGTGGCTGTGTATACGATGAAGATGAAGGCGACGCGAGCCAAGGGGTCTCTGGGGGGACTCCGTTCGAGGACCTGCCGAACGAGTGGCTGTGCCCGGAGTGTGGCTCCACCCAGGATGTATTTGAAGAGACTGAAGACTAGAGAGAAACTCTCGCCGTAAGGTTTTGATGGCGGGCGGGGCGCGGATGCGCCCCGCCCGCCGTTTCGCGCTCCGATGGGCGAACGCTCATAGCCGCTGGCTTCGTCAATCTTACAAACTTGCTGGGGACCCTTTTTGCTCCCTGGCTGTTCGGGGTGCTTCTCGATGCATATGGCACCGGGAAAGGAGCGCACGGCTACTTCTGGGGCACGTGTTCCTTGCCTTGTTTCCCATGCTGGGAATCGGCGCTGCCCTTGTCTACACGTTCACGAGGAAGAAACCGGCATTCATCTAGCACCAGCCACGGCCACGTCTCCCCGCCTTTTGACAGGGGTGACCGAACCTGGTACCAAGGAAAGAGCATGGTTCGGATGGGCACGGTTCGTGCGAGGTACGGGGGATAAAGAGTCTTGGCCGGGAATGTTGGATCGACGGTGGACCCGGGCGCGAACATCGACTTTGGCGCGTCTTGCATCACCAACAGGTGGCGCGCAGACAAGCTTGCTTTGTCACTCATGCTGTTCATGTCGATGGTCTCGATAACGATGTCGCTGATGCCGGTCGTGACGACGGAGCTCGAGAACAAGTTCTCGCTCTCCGGCGCACAGATCGGTCTTCTCAGCTCCGTCTTCATGCTTGCGTGGGCGCTGGGGGCCATCCCAATGGGGCTGGCGGCAGCGCGGTGGGGCGGCCGGACGCTCATATTGGGGGCCTGCCTTCTGGCAGTGGGGTCGATTCTGTTCGCGTTCAGCTCCTCGTACCCGTGGTTCGTGGCCGGGAGGTTCCTGCAGGGAGTGGGAGGGGCGACGGTGATCCCCGTCAGTAACCCGCTACTGGCCCAGTCGATTTCTCCGCGCTTTCACGCCCGTTGTCTCGGCGTTTTTGGATTGGGGCACGGACTGGGCGTGGTAGCGGCCCTTCTTATCCTGCCCAGTGTGGACAAGGCCGGCGGGTATCGCGCCGTATTCCTCGTGGCCGCGGGCATCGCGCTGCTGATCGCGCTTGTCGGTCTCGCGCAGAAGCCGGTGCGGGCCCGGCCTGAGCACTTGGAGGGGAAACCGACCTTTCGCGAGCTCATGCGAGGAGTCGCCGCGGTGGCGACCAACCGCAAGGTCCTCCTCTTGTCGGTGGTGAACATCGGAGTGATGGCCATTGTAGTGGGTCTGTTGGCGTGGACGCCCTCGTTCTTGCACGACCAGAGGGGCGCGAGTCTGGCTGTCGCGGCCTACCTCACAGCCGGGATCGGGCTTGCGCAATTGATTGGCAATCCCGTGGGAGCGGCCGCCATGGCCCGCTGGGGAAAGGTGTTCGTGCTCCTAGGTTCGCTGGTGCTGATGATGGTGGTGACGGCATTGGTGCCGGCAGCTCCGGGATTCGTTCTTCCGTTTGCGTGTGTGACGATCGCCGGGTTCACGACCATGGCCATCTTTCCGGCTATCTTTGGTTCGATACCTGGGATCGTTGCCCGTCCGGAGCAGGTGGGTGTGGCAAGCGGGTTCGTAAACCTCACGAATCTCGCGGGGACGCTCTTCGCCCCCTGGCTCTTCGGTGTGCTCCTGGACACGTACGGCACCGCGACGGGCAGGCACGGCTACCTTTTGGGATACCTGTTCCTGGCCCTGTTCCCGCTTTTGGGGACGATCGCGGCGGTAGTATATTCCGTGAAGACGAAGAAACCCGTCGCGGGGCCCGTCGCCGGCGTGTAGGACGGGGTTGCGGCGGGTGAACGGAAACAAAGCCCTTGGGGCGGCCGGGGCGCGGCGGCGGGCACCGTCAGACGACCCCGACCACAAGCGAGACCACAATGCTTCCCAGCACCACCCACATGATGTCTGCTTTCAGCCGGAGCGCGACGAATGCGGCCACAGCGAGGATCGCCGTCCAGATCTCCCAGGTGACGTTCAGGCCCAAGCGGACGGTCACTGCCAGGAGCAGTCCCACGAACGACAGTAAGATCCCCGCGATGGCTCGGTTGAAGAACCGGTTGCGCTTTATCCGGTCGAAGTACGGGGTGACGAAAACCAGCAGTACGAACGAAGGCAGAAAAATACAGAGGGTGGCGATCACTGCCCCCATGAACCCGAGGTACATGTAGCCCACGAACGTGGCCGTGGTGACGATCGGCCCCGGAGTGACCTGGCCGACCGCGATCCCGTCGATGAAGACCTTCGCGGTCACCCAGTGATGCACGTCCACGAACTCGTGCTGCATGATCGGCAAGGACGCGAAACCGCCTCCGAAGGCGAAGAGGTCGATGCGAAGCACGGTGACTGCCAGTTTGAAGAGTGGCCAATCCAAGGCGGCAAGAACGCCGAGCGCCACTACCACCACTCCGACGAGCGTCAAGAGAGGGCGCAAGAATGTGCGTTGCTTGCCTGATTGCCTGTCACCGCCGGGTTTCTGCGTGCCGAGCGGCAAGGCAAGCCCGAGTGCAGCGGCGGCCAGGATCACGAAAATGGGGCTCACCTTGAAGTAGAGGGCTGCTGCAGCCGCCGCGACAACGGCCAGTCCCCACCATTTCTTGATGGTCGTCTGTGCGAAGTTGACCGCGGCGTTCGCGACCAGGGCCACCACCACAGCGCGCAGACCGCTGAGGAGCGAGATGACCAAAGGGGCGCCGTGGCCTATCTGATACAGAACGGCCAGCCCGAGCACGAACACGAAAGCCGGCAATCCGAAGCCCGTGAACGCAGCGGCGGCGCCGGAAAAACCTCGAACCTGAAGACCTACGTAGGCTGAGCTCTGCATGGCCGTGGCTCCGGGGATAGCCTGGCAAAGCGCGACCCCGTCGTTGAAGGTCTCGCCGGTCACCCAACGCTTCTTGTTGACGGTCATGTTCCGGATGTAGACGATCATGGCCGGACCACCGAACGACGTAACGCCTAGCCGCAGAAAGGCCAGGAATATTGCGGCAGGGGTGGGGGGAGTCGCTAGAGACGCCGGTTCCGGAGACGCGGCTTCGGCCGAGCTAGACGATCGAGCTGTCGGCGCCTCCGGTGGAGGCGTGGGCGGCGCCTTGGGTATGGGCGCCGTTTCCGGTGCGCTGACTGCCTTGCGTGACTCGCTTCGGTCGGTGTCGCTCACGCCAGCTCCACTGTCAGACCCGTCTCCGGATCCACCTTGAAGTCGCCCAGTCCATTTAGAGAGAGCCTGCCGCTGAACGTCCCCTCGCGCAAGCGCTCCCACGCCTCGCGTCCGCTTGCCACAGGGGCGGCGAACTCGAGGTAGGTGGTACCAAGCCGGTCCGGCTGATGGCTATCCGAGCCTACGACGAACCGGGCGTGCGGGAACAGGTCGTCCCGGAGTTCAAGTAGCCGACTGTTGTCCTCGGCAAGGGCGGACCCCGGCCCACTCGCGGCGCCTCTGGTGCCGGCTCTCCCAAGAGAATAAGGCGAGGGCAAAAGGCGGATCGCGTTGTACTCGAGGAAGTCTACGGGAACCTGTCGGAGCCAATCTCGCCACGATTCGCCGTGACGGCCGTCCCACAGCGGAGGGTGGGCGAATGTAACGAGGACGCGAGAGTCGCCGAAGGCGTCCAGATGGCGGCCGGCCGTAGGGCTGCTCGAGGGCCGGAGCGCTGCAAAAGCCCCCAGATCGTATGTCATGAGCACGAAGTCGTACACGCCTCCGAGGGTGATCTCGGTGGCGAAGAGCATGTCCGCCGCCTGGGACCTGGCGAGCGCCCAGTGGGTCTCGTAGAACTCCCAGGTCATGTGGTCGGACACGCACGGCATGAACTCAGGGTGCGCATCGAACCAGTCGCAGAGTTCTTCGTCACTCAAGATCGAGCACGGCGAAGCGCTCGCGTGTATATGCGGGTCGAGATACTTCTTCGCTCCATGAGGATCCGTCGTGGCTCCTTTTTCTGATGGGCCTTGTAGATATCACGCCAAGCACCCGTTGGAACAGAGGAAGCTGGCACGTCTGCCTCTCCGGTCCGTGCGCTGAACGCGCACTTCGCGGTGGACGACATCGAAGCTACAATGGCACGGGCGACTGCCGAAGGTTCCAAAGCAGTCGTGCAGAAGAGTGAGACCACCGGCGTGGGCTGGTGGGCGATGTTGAGCGACCCGGATGGCAGAGTGAAGAATGATAGGTGGGCGATGGCTTCGATAGTGGCCAAGGCGGCGGCTCGCGGAGATGTCCACGAGCTCGTGCGTCTCGCGTGGACCTATGGCGGCAGCGGGAACGAGCCGGAGATCAACCAGGCACTGCAGTGGATCGCTCCGCGCCTGCGAGAGCGTGGGGAGCTCGACAAGCTCGCTTACATGGTCAATCTCCCTGCCTACAAAGGCATCTCGCGGTCGATTGCGCTCGTGGTGGACGAACTCATCGCGGCGGGCGGTGCCGCAAGCGCGCCGGTGCTGAGCGTGGCCCGGCAGGGGAGCCGTGAAGCCAAGCTGAGGGCGATCCGGGTGCTGGAGGCCATCGGGAACGCGCCGGCTGCGGCTGAACTGAGGCAATGGCTACCGGCCCGCGAACCGCGATCGCAGCTGGCGGGGATTTCCTCCTACGCAGTTCTTCAAAGGCAACCGGTGATGGCACCGATCCCTGTCGCAGGCGCGGTCGCGACGGGGTCATCGGGCTGGCCGGTGGTCGCGTTCGTCGTGTCGCTCCTGACCTTTCTCATCTTGCCCAGACTGGCGAGCGCCTTTTGGGTGGGCGGGTTCACGTGGAGCGCCGCCGTTGGCGCAGGGGTCTCTTCGCGGGCGGTCACCGCGGGTATGGTTTGTCTGGTGATCGCGATTCCGGGCCCGTTCGTCTACGGCTGGCTCCGCAAGAAATACGCCCATCGGCCGGGGAGTGGGTTGGCGACGGCTGCCTTCGTCATCTCCATAGTCTGTTTGGCCCAACTCTTCATTGGGTTGGCGGTTGGAGACCTGCTGTTGCCTCGCCTGCTCGGTCCGACGTTGACCCCCGTGGGGCCGTTCTAGTGGACGCCGGCGTTTCTGAGCACTCCTGGGTTTCTTTCGACTTGCTGGAGGCGTTCATGGTGGACGTCTTCAAAGGGCTGGGCGTCCCGGACGCGGACGCGAGGGTCTGTGCTGAGGTCCTGATCACCGCCGACAAGCGGGGCATCGACTCGCACGGCGTGGGCCGCATGAAGCCCATCTACTACGACCGCATCGTCAAGGGCGGCATCCAGCGGCCGGTCACGGAGTTCGAAGTCGTTCGCGACTGCAAGGCGACCGCGGTGGTGGACGGCCATCACGGCATGGGCATGGTCATCGGCAAGCGGTGCATGCAGATGGCCATCGAGAAGGCCCGCGAGCATGGCGTAGGCATGGTGGTGGCTCGCAACTCCACCCACTACGGCTTCGCTGCCTACTATTCACTCATGGCTGTGGCCGCGGACATGATCGGTCTTACCGGTACGAACGCGCGCCCCTCGATTGCCCCCACTCACGGCGTGGAGAACATGCTCGGTACCAACCCGCTCGTGTTTGCCATGCCCACCGATGAAGACTTCCCCTTCACCAACGACTATGCCACCTCCATCATCCAGCGAGGCAAGATCGAGCAGTACTACCGGGAGGGCAGGAGGTGCCCCGAAGGTCTAGTGATCGACCGCGAGGGCCATTCGGCGACCGATCCCGAGCAGATCCTCCGGGATCTGGTGCGCGGGACGAGCGCCCTGGCGCCGGTTGGCGGCCTGAGCGAAGAGACGGGAGGCCACAAAGGGTACGGGTTCGCCACTGTCGTGGAGATCTTGTCGGCGTCTTTACAGCAGGGTTCCTACCTGAAACAGCTCACGGGTCTGGACGACCACGGCAACGCGGTGCCTTACGGCTTGGGGCATTTCTTCTTGGCCTTCGACGTCCAGTGTTTCACCGATCTCGAGTCTTTCAAGAAGACCACCGGCGATATCTTGCGCGCCCTGCGTGCGTCGGAGAAGGCGCCGGGGGCAGACCGGATCTACACGTGCGGGGAGAAAGAGTACCTGGTTTGGCAGGAACGCGAGGCCAAAGGAGTACCCGTGGACCCCACTGTACAACGCGAGTTCATGACCATGCGTGACGAGTTGAAGCTGCCGTACGTATTCCCGTTCGAAAGGTAGCCGGCGGGAGCTGCCGGCGCCGCTGTTTGGAGTGCGCACCAAGCCCAACGACGGAGGAGACGCGATGAGTCAAGGCACCAATCCTCGCATCGAAGTCATCCACACCGGCCGGAACGACCCTAGTTACAATCTTCCGTACGCCCCGGCCATCAAGGTGCATAGTGGGAAGCTACTCTTCACCGCGGCCATGGCGGCACCGACCTACCATCACCACCCGCATCGGCCGGAAGAGTTCGACCACCTACCAGAGGATCCCGGCGAGCAGGCTCGCCTGACGCTGGACCAGCTCAAGGAGATACTGGCTGCAGCCGGGGGCACCCTGCAGGATGTGGTCTTCGTGACGCGCTTCATCAAAGACGTCGGGGAGAACCAGGACGCCATCAACCGCGTATTCGGCGAATATTTCGGCGATCATCGTCCATCGAGCTGCACGGTCGAGGTGGTCCGCCTAGCTACCGATCCGCGGCTCAAGTTCGAGATGAGCGTGGTCGCTGTGGTGCCCGAGTAAGGACAGCCCGGTGCGGGCGGCCCCGGCGGCCTCTAGAAAAAGAAAACGCCGGCCCGAAGGCCGGCGTTCTTGGTTATCGCTTGTGGGCGAGTATTACCAGCGACGATTACCGCCGCCGCCGCCGCCACCGTAGCCGCCGCCTCCGCCGCCGCCACCGTAGCCGCCGCCACCACCGAAGCCGCCCGAACGCGGTGCCCGAGGCACTTGTTCCTTAGCGGTGTCGACTTTGAGCGCGCGTCCGTCGAGTTGCGTGCCGTCGAGAGCAGCTTTGGCCGCCAGGGCCTCTTCCGCCGTGCCCATTTCCACGAAACCGAAGCCCTTGGGGCGGCCCGAATCGCGGTCGGTGATCAGATTCACCGAGACAACTTCACCGTGCGGTTCGAAAATCGTCCTCAGGCTGGCCTCAGACGTCTCGTAGCTGAGATTGCCCACATACAGTTTTGCTGAACTCACAAGAACCTCCATGAACTGAGTTGCAGTACGACAAACGAGAGGGCAAAACTGGAGACGGGGCGGGAGGGTTGAAAAGCTCGGCGCTGCGCCTAGAGAAGATTCCTAACGGTTGCTGGACTGTAGTATAGCATGGTCGGCTGCGTCCAGTACACGGCTGGATTGCTTGGAACCTGCCCTGCTGATGCTTGCTACGACGGAGCTCCTAGAGCCCGGTCTCGAACCGGAAGGTCTGGTCAGGATCGACGATGGCGATCACCCGCAGGATGCAGCCATCGCCACCCGGCCACCGCCACGGAAAAGCCGCGAAGGTGCAGCGCTTACCGGTGACTTTGTCCAGGTCGCCCCCGATGTTCTCGATGCCGGGGATGCCGCCCTTGACCATGAGTATCTTGTGGGCCGGCTCCCATTCGGGGAAGTCCACTTTGGGATCACGGCCGGTGAGCTGCTTGTACTCTTCGATCAGGTGTGGCTGCGAGGGGCCGAGGCCGTGATCGACCAGTTTCGTGGCCAGCGGGTGGTCGTTTGCCTGGCAGCCGTAGCCCACGAGTTTCACCTTCTTGTCCACCATCCACTGGGCACCCTCTTTGTACATGCCGGGCCCGTAAGCGAAATACTCGTCGGTGTCGGCGAACTTGTCGTGGTAGCCCATGTTGATCATGACAATGTCGCCCTCTTCGATCTTCGGGCGGGCATTCTCGAGATCCTCGGGCGTGATAACTCCCCACTTGCCTTTGGGGATAGAGACCGCCACTCCGGTGCCGAACAGGCGCCACAGCGGATAGTCACCTATCGTAGGCGTGCATTCGGTGACGTGGATGGGGGCATCCATGTGAGTGCACCGGTGCATGATGCCGTCCCATTCGGTCTGATAGACCCCGTCTTTGGCATGGAACTTCTTGATGCTCACGTTGACGCCGGGGGAAGACGGCCATTCCGGCATGAACTGACCGAAAGGATGGCTGAGGTTGTATATCTGAAGACTCATGTTCTGGTTCCTTTCGTCTAGCGGCTGTCTAGTTGCCGGAATCGATCCGGCAAGTGCCGCTGGGGTCAGTCATAGCCACCAGCCTGACCGGGCAGGCCTCTCCATGCTCGAACTTCCAAGGGGTGGCGATGAGGGTGGCCCGCTTGCCCTTGAGGATGTCAACGTCGCCGCCCACCTGTTCGATAGTGGGGATGCCGGCCGCTAGAAGCGTGCGATGCGCGATGTTCCATTCTGGATGCTCCACCTTGGGATCCAGGCCGGTCGCCTCTTTGTAATCGGAGACGAGACGGTTCATGAGCGGCCCGCCGCGATGGGCGCCGAGGGAAGTGGCCAACGGGTGGTCGATCTGGGGGGTGTCAATGGCGACCATCTTGCAGTCCATCTTGACGAGCCATTCTGCGGCGTCTTTGGATAGTCCAGGGGCTTCGCCAAAATACTCGAGACCGTCGGAATACTTGTGATGCCAGCCGGTGACGATGACCACGATGTCGCCGGACTTGATGGCGGGGGTGGCTTTCTCCAGGTCCGCCGCTGTGACTGCCTCAAATGGCTTCTTGGGGATATCCACGATGGCGCCGTTGCCGAAGAACCGGTCGACAGGGATGCTCGCGAGATCGCCGCCCTTTTGGATGAGGTGCAGAGGGGCGTTCATGTGGGTGCCCGTGTGCATGACCGTGGTTATCTTGTTGGCCATCACGCCGTGCTGCGCGTGCTTGACCGAGCGGACCATCCTGACGTCGGCGTCTCCAGGCATCGATGGCACGCCATGGCCCCAAATATGGCTGAGTTCGACCATCTGCAGTCCCGAAACGGGGTCAGCTGTCACATTCGTCATAATGATCCCTCCTCATGAAGGACGGCCGAAATGAGATCAGAATACGGTATTAAGATACCATCATAGCGGGAGAGCGCATGAAAGGGAAGGGAGCGGACCGCGGGTATTCTCGGTGATTCACCTGTGCATGCCGAGGGGTATACACACCGCGGAGGGGTGGCCCAAGGGCCTCAAGCCGGGTTCAAGCCGGCCGACTATTGCGAGGTGAATGGGGTGTGTAGGAACATCAAGACGCTGTACAACTTCGAGCCGCCTGCGACCGGCGACGAGATCCGTGCCGCGGCCCAGCAGTTCGTGAGGAAGATAACCGGATTCGCCGTACCGTCGGCCGCGAACCAAGACGCGTTTGATCGAGCGGTTACTGAGATCGTAGACGCATCTTCCGCCCTGCTTGGCTCGCTGGTGACCGCCGCTCCGCCCAGGAACCGTGAGGTCGAGGCCGCCAAAGCGCACGCCCGCGCGATCCGCAGGTTCGGCTCGTAAGCATGAACGGACTCTCGGGGCTCTTTTCACCACACCCGGTCGATGTCGGCGGGGCCCTGTACGGGGGCCCCGCCTTTTTGACAAGGGGGAGCGGCGCTACACGGCTCTCATGCGATTGTTCTTGGGATTGTGCTCGACTTCAGCCAATCCCAGCACCTCCATCACCGGCGGGACGTAGTTAGCGAACCGGCCGCGAAGGCCCTTCTTCATCCCGTACCAACCGCCCACGGGGTTCTCCGGCGACCGGGCCCACGCTTCGACGGTGCCCTCTGCCGGGGTCTTCTGTTCGTCGGCGCTGCCGAGCGGCATCCAGTCGCCGTGTGCCTTGAGCATGGCGTGGAGGTCGTCGAGGGAACGCAGGAGGTAGCGAACCTCGGTCTTGACGGCTACCACGACCAGCGCAGGTGGATCGGCGGCCTCGTCGCGGTACGCCTCGATGTCCGACTGCCCGCTGGGAGTCTTGAGCTGCCACGGATCGTCCCGCGTGCCCGTGCCGTTCACGTTGTCCACCATTTTGCGCTCCGATCCCAGAGTGTTTCCGTGCCGTTGATGTCTCCCAAAAGGAAACCAGGCAAACCCTGAAGACGCGACCGAGTGCGCGCTACCGCCGCACCATCGCGGCCTCGATGTCGGCCACGGTTTTGGGGATCCCGGCGGTCAGATTCACGTTGCCGCGCTCGGTGAGAAAGATGTCATCCTCGATGCGGACCCCGAGCCGGCGGTCCGGCAGGTAGATGCCGGGCTCTATCGTCATGACCATCCCCACGACCAACGGCCCGTCGGGGGTGACGTCGTGGACCTCGATGCCCAGCTGGTGGCCGATGCCGTGGATGACGTAGTCCCCATAGCCGGCCCTGTCGATCACCTTGAACGCGGCGGCTTGGACCTCGGTGATGGTGACCCCGGGCCGGGCAGCTTTGATGGCGGCGAGGTTCGCGTCCAGCACGATCTCGTAGATCTCGCGTTGCTCGGGAGTGAACGCGCCGCCGGCCGGGAGTGTCCGGGTGACGTCCGAGGCGTATCCGCGATACGCCGCGGCGTAGTCGATGACAATGAGATCGCCGTCCTCGACCACCGCGTCATTGTCGATATGGTGCAGCACCGTACCGTTCAGGCCGGAACCCACGATGGGGCCGAAGGCCGGCTCCGCATCGTGCTCGAGGAAGGCGGCAGTGAGCGTTTCAGCGATCTTCGCCTCGGCGACGCCGGGGCGGATGAACCGCAGTGCTGCATCGTATCCCGCAGTCGTGGCGGCGATCGCCCGCTCGATCAAAGCGAGCTCGGCCGGGGACTTGACGGCACGCATGGCCGGGAGCACCTGGGTGCGGTCTTCGATAGATACGTTCGG
>JADGPI010000237.1 GCA_017882525.1 Thermoleophilia bacterium | reverse complement strand
AGGAGTGTTCCCAATGGTATGTCGAAGTCCATGCGGCGTAGCTGCTCTCGGGCAGAGGATGAGCGGGCGAGCCCAGCCCCAGGATGTAGAGCAGCATCGCCTCATCGTAGCCTTCCCACCGGTACCTAAGAAATCCGCTTTCGGGTTTCCAGCCGTGCGTGACCGTTGCGCCATGGTTTTGCGCCCATTGCCAATCGACTCGGCGATAGAGCATGTCGGCGAGGGTGCGGATTTCACGCTCGTCGGCTGTGTCCGCGTCAAAATAGACCCCGGTCGTCAACACGCCCGCCAGCAGAAAAGCGCTATCTACCGTTGACAGTTCGCAGCGCCAGACGCGCCGGCCGGTCTGCAGGTCGAGAAAATGATAATAGAAGCCCCGGTAGCCGGTGGCGTCAGGTTCGGGGCCTTGCGGACTGTTCCAGAAGAAACGGAGTGTGGTCAGCGTTCTTTCCACCGCTGCGGCTCGGGGCATGAATCCGCGTTCGACAGCCACCGGGTAAGCCGCCAGCGCGAGGCCGGTGGCGGCAATGCTGGCAGGCCAATCCACTGCGGTCTTGTCGATCACCAACCCGTTGAGGGGATTCGTCTCATGCAAAAAGTAGCTGAATGATTCGTGCTGAAGCTTTTCCATCTCAGCCTCAGCGGTAAGCGCCCTGCGGCTTATGGTTTCCCCTTTAGTTTTGTCTTGGCCGACTGTACGGCGCGACCGCCAATGCATCGTCCACTATGGATTGAGCCTCGTCCAACACGCGGCGCAGATGGTCCGGCCCGCGAAAGCTCTCGCCGTAGATCTTGTAGATGTCCTCGGTCCCCGATGGGCGCGCCGCGAACCAACCGGTATCTGCGACCACCTTGAGGCCACCGATCGGAGCACCATTACCCGGAGCATGCGTGAGGATAGCCCGGATCGGCTCGCCCGCCAGTTCTTTCACCCGCACCTGTTCCGAGGAAAGCCTCTCGAGCATCGTCTTTTGTTCTGGAGTGGCCGGCGCCTCTACCCGGTCGTAGGCGGGCTCGCCGAACTCTCGCGTCAGCTCCCCATAGATGTCGCCCGGGTCGCGGCCCGTGCGCGCCAGGATCTCGGCGGCCAGGAGCGCCGGGACGATGCCGTCTTTGTCTGTGGTCCAAACGCTGCCGTCCAGGCGAACGAAGGATGCGCCGGCGCTCTCCTCCCCACCGAAGCCCAGCGAGCCGTCGAGCAAACCGTCTACGAACCACTTGAAGCCCACCGGAACCTCGTATAGCCGGCGCCCCAGCTTCTGGGTGACGAGGTCGATCATCCGGCTGCTCACCACCGTCTTGCCCACCGCCATCTCCGGGCGCCACTTCGGCCGGTGCGCGAAAAGGTGGTGGACGGCGACGGCGAGGTAATGATTGGGCGGAAGCAACCCGGCGCTGCGGGTAACGATCCCGTGCCTATCCGCATCGGTGTCGCACGCGAACGCAAGCTCGAAACGGTCCTTGAGATCGATCAGCCTCTGCATGGCATAAGGAGAGGATGGGTCCATGCGGATCTGACCATCCCAGTCCACCGTCATGAACCGGAAGGTCGGATCGACCGTCTCGTTGACGACGGTGAGGTCCAACCCGTAGCGCTCCGCAATAGGCCCCCAGTAGTGGACCGCCGCACCGCCCAGGGGATCCACCCCCAGCTTAACCTTCGCACCCTGAATGGCGTCCATGTCAATGACGTTGCCTAGGTCTCCAACGTAGGCGTTGAGGTAGTCGTGCCGGTGGGTCGTTGAGGCGCGAAGAGCCTTCTCGAAAGGAGTCCGCTTCACCCCCCGCAGACCGCTCTCGAGGAACTGGTTCGCCTTCTGCTCGATCCAATCGGTGACCTCAGGGTCTGCCGGCCCGCCGTTCGGCGGGTTGTATTTGAAGCCACCGTCCTCGGGCGGGTTGTGCGAGGGGGTTATCACGATTCCATCGGCCAGTCCCGCCTTTCGCCCCCGGTTGTAGGTGAGGATCGCGTGGGAGATCACTGGGGTCGGGGTGTACTCGTCCCCTTCCGAGATCATCACCTCGACCTCGTTCGCTGCGAATACTTCCAGCGCACTGGTGAGAGCGGGCACCGAGAGGGCGTGCGTATCGATGCCGGCGAACAGAGGCCCGTCGATCTTCTTTTGCCTGCGGTACAAGCAGATCGCCTGAGCGATCGCTAGGACGTGCCACTCGTTGAAAGAGCCCTCAAAGGCGGAGCCGCGGTGTCCGGAGGTGCCGAACGCCACTCGCTGCGCTGCGACCGAAGGATCGGGCGTTTGCGCGTAGTAGGTCGTGATAAGTCTGGGCACGTCGACCAGCATCGATGGGTCGGCCGACTTTCCTGCGAGAGGGCTGACTTCCATGCGGTTTGCGTTCCCCTAACCGCTGCCCAGGGCTTGCAGCCCGGCCAGAGCCGCCTCGGCCCGGGAAGAGATGGCCTCGACCGGTCCAGTTTCGCCCATGACGGCCAGCACCGGCCCGAGGATATCCAGCAAGACCTCGTTTCGCTGGGCCAAGTCGTGCAGGACGTGGTGTGAGGCGTCTCGAAAGCCCTTTGACTCTGCGCAATCGGTGAGGGCCAGCAAGACCTGGGGGACGGAACGATTCCCCACGTTGATGAGCGCGATAGCAGCCAGCCAGCGGATGTCAGATTTCGGATCGTCAAGGAGCGATACCAGGCCGGGAATGGCGGCGGGGTTGGGGATCTCCGTCAGCGCTTTGGCGGCCTCCCAGCGCAGGCGATCCTGGGAGCTCGCCAGCAGCGCCACCAGCGACGGTACCGCCGGGGCACCGACTGCAATTAGCGTCTCCCGGGCCCGCTGGCGTTCCCCCCCGCCTCGGTCGCCTAGTTGCGCTATCAGTTGTGCTAGCGGGCGGGATTCCATCTGAACCTCCGTTTGCTCGTGAGGGCTAGTCGAACCCCCGGCACCCCTTGCGCGTAGTGGTTGTGGACTCCCGGCAAGGATCACGCTGGATCCGCGACGCTGTTGCCTGAGGTCCAATACCCCTCCCTGATGTAGTGAAGAAAGAGCTCTGTCTCGTACTCTCGGGTGATAACCGAAGCGCGCGGGTATTCGGGAGCATCCTTGATCGCGTCGCGGGCTAGGTCGACATAGACTTTCCGATCATCCCAGCTCACACGTTCTATCCACTGTGGCGATATCAACACGTGCTTGCCCGGCCACCAGTTTCGCGTGTCGACGACCAGGTAGCGGATGGCCCAGTCTTTGTCGTCGATCACGAACTCGGCGATGTGGCCGATGTCTCCGCCCTCAGCTCCGACGCCATATCCCTCCACCTCCCGCACACTGCGCAGGTGACTATCCCAGGATGCCTGCTCATCCTGGCTGATTT
>JADGPI010000236.1 GCA_017882525.1 Thermoleophilia bacterium | reverse complement strand
GCTGTTCGACGAGCTGACCGCGCTGGGCTATGCCGGTAGCTATCCCTCGTTCACCCGGGCGCTGCGGATGCGGAGGTTGCGGCCGCACTGCGAGCCGTGCGCGGCCAGCCGGGGCCGGGACGCCGGGATGCTGTTCATCGGGCCGCAGGCGGCGACCCCGGCAGCCGTCGCCAACGCCGTCGCTCGGACCCGCAGTTCACCATCGTGGACCTGGGCCGGCGGCAGAGCCAACAGCGTGCTGTCCCTGGGCGGCCGTGCCTGGCAGGTCACCTACATCGATTGGAAAATGCTTGTGCCCGTACCGGCGCTCCGCAGCGGCGGCCACCAGCGAGTGTCACCGGCCGCCCGACGAGTTACCCGGTTGGTAAACGAGACCCGACTGGAGACGCCCCTACAGTAGCGGCAGGATTCTTGGGACAAGTTGAATGCCGCTGATCCAGTTATAGGCATAGTAGTCATACCCGTTCGGCAAGGTGAACTCGACCTCGGTGCTTCGCACCTCACTCGCCTCGAAATTGATTCCGGCCTCGACCTTCAGGCCAGCGACACCCGTTTCCAGTCCTAGGTCCACATTCCAACTGTAGGAGCGCTCCGCCACGTACGTGTACTTAGAGGATCCCTCAGTCCCCATCCCAGTCAGGCTCGCCACAAGCAATCCGCCAGTCGTTTGTGCGGCAGGGACCGGCGAGGTGATGGCGATGAAAGCCTTGCTCTTCGGCTCGATGTCCGTAACGACCCTCGGCTCCCCGTCTTGCTCGAAGAGATAGGCGTTTACAGCGACTTCCGTAACGAGAGAGCAAGTCTTTTCAGCCGGGGCGGTGAACTCCAAGGATTCTGCCACTTTGGTCTTGAACCCTGCCCCACCTCCGCTACCGCAGATCTTGAGCGAGGCGCCCCCGTCCCCTGACCGATCCACGGAGTAGGTGACCGTCGCGGTACCGCCTGGGACGGCAGCGGCAACAATAAGGGGTATCTGCACCGTTTGATTCTTGATCAACTGGCGGAGAAACTTCCGGTTCCGGAAGAAGTCCCTCACATGCGCTAGAGCCCCTCCCGGAACTCCCTTGGCCACATACTCTGAGCCGGTCTCGGCCGCCCAACCAGCAACGTATGCGTCGTCGCCAAGGCGTTGGTAGACGTCCCATATCCCAGGGATAGCGACGGTGGCTGACGAATCGAACCCGATTGACTTCATATTCGCATTGATGTACTCCACGGCTTGCCTCGCATTCTCAGAGTTGCTCAGCGGGACCCCATTAGTTCAAGCGCAGGCAGGCCTTTGGCGGAGTCTTCAGCCTCCACATCGACGCGAGCACCGATGACAGAGGAGATGCTCGACAATGCGACTCCAAGCCGGACGCGCACGCGACCGTCAATTACTTGCTTCCCTTCTAAGGCGTGTGCGGATAGCATGCTAGGCGGATAAAAGGCGTCACATTCGACACGATCCTGGTAGACCATCATGTTCGGCGTATGCTCCGAGGAAACAGCTAGTGAAAAGGCACGGCACTTCTCGCCTTCGATCTCATACTCGGGTCCTTTCATGAGTTGGATAAAGAACTGGAATGGGCCAGGTTCCCTGATCATTCGTGAGACCCCGGTCATCGTCACGAAGGCTTGGAGCGCTGCGAGGTCCACGTCGTCGATTCTCAAGGATCGCCTGAGAGGGTTGAGACTTAGCGTCAGTGAACCCCGCGCGCCGGTCGGAACGAATAGCACAGGCTGCTGGCGAGCAATGGCGTTGCGGAACGCTGCAGACGCGAGGCGTTCAGCGTATACAAATGCCTCATATACCGAGACCTCACCATTGTCGTCAACGTCCGCATGCCCAGCTTCCAGGCCATCGAGAAGGAACCCCGTAAGGATGCTATGCTCGCTTCCTTCCTTCAAGAAGGCACTCTGATCGGCGGTGGCGGCCGCGATTATCCACGTGTCACGCTCTTGCTGTAGCTCCCTGAAATTCTGCTCTATCGCTCCAGCGAAGCAGCAGTCCAGGATTAGCAAGGACCTGCCAGCTGACGACCTCTCGATCAACTCTACGACCCGCTTCAAAGAAAGCGCGGTCCGCGGCCTCCCAAGGTCTGTTTGGGCGAGGGCCAATAAAAGCTGCCCACCAGTGCCGCGAATCGCGTGGCCGGAGTAGTAGATCAGGATAGTGTCAAGCCCAGTGAGCCCACCGAGTTCCTGTGAGAGGACTTGCTGCAGCGCTTCCCAGGTGACGCCAACTGGCATGACGGTGGTGTCGAATCCGCCACGGGATGGGTCACCCAAGACGGCAGCCATGGCCGAAATATCGCGTCTTACGCAACTCAGATTCTCGAGTCGGCGATCCTGGTACTCATCGTCACCGAAGAGAATTGCGACTCGCCTGCCGATGAATGCGGCACTTGTCATTGTGACTCCCCGTGGGTGATAAACCCATCAGTACGAGCCTCCCTCGTTGGGCCCGAGCCCGGTAAGGGCCGAAGGTCGGCTCCGGCCGGCCGGGGTTGTGACCGTGACCGGCGAACCGATCCGGTGTATGAACCGCCCTTGGCGGTTAGCTGGCCTGCTTGGACCGCGATCGCAAGGGCTCGTTCACTGGCCCGTCATGGAAGAGGGGGTGGTGGCTCCTTGAACTCGCGCATTCCGCTTGTCAGAGCGAAACCCGGCTTAATGCACGTGTATTCAATTACCTCGCCATATGCACCCTTTTGGACGCGGGTGTAATACATCACTTGGATGC
>JADGPI010000235.1 GCA_017882525.1 Thermoleophilia bacterium | reverse complement strand
GTGCTCGGCGACCAGCCCGACGGGGTGAACATCAACGAGGGCTGCGGTTCGGAGCATCCGGAAGTGCTCATATCCAGGGTCCGCGAGCTGGGCGCCCAGGTAGGACTGGCCTTGGACGGCGACGGTGATCGGCTCAGGGTGGTGGACGAGCGAGGCGCTCTGCTCACCGGCGACCAGGTCATAGCCATTTGCGCTCAGATGTACCAGGAGCGGGGGTGGCTCGACCACGACCTAGTGGTGACCACCGTGATGAGCAATTTCGGCCTTGCAGTAGCCCTGCGAGGACTGGGCATCGAACACGCCGCGAGCAAGGTGGGCGACCGCTACGTACTCGAGCTTATGAGGGAGCGGGGGGCTGTGCTGGGCGGCGAGGATTCCGGGCACGTCATCTTCTTGCGCCACCACACCACGGGTGATGGCATCATCGCGGCGCTGCAAGTCCTCGGTGCCATGCGTTTCTATGGCCGGCCTTTGTCTACCCTGGCCCAGGTGATGCGGGTTACCCCGCAGAGGATCATCAACGTGGATGTGGCCTCGAAACCATCCATCGGGTCGCTCCAGACTTTGAGCGAAGCTATTGCCGCGGCCGAAGAGGAGTTGGGCGATGACGGGAGGGTCCTTGTCCGTTATTCAGGCACGCAGGCGATGTGCCGCGTGATGGTGGAAGGGCCTTCGCAGGAGATGACGGACCGGCTGGCCGCGTGCCTGGCGGGCGCCATTCGGGAAGAGATCGGCGCTCGGTCTGGAGCCGCGGGCACCGCGGATGCCGGGATGGCGAGCCCGGGCGACCTGAACTGAGGCGGCCGGAACCAGGGCCGCGGGCTAGTAGATCTCGTCGCCTTCTTCGGTCGTGTAGAAGAGCTTGAGGCAGTCTGCGCCGGTTTTCGCGCACCCGATCTCTCTGAGCGCCTGTTCCCCGTCCAGCCGGTTGCGGGCTGCGTCACTCTCCAGGGAGTTCAATCTCTCCGGGATTCCGTTATCCTTGAGCATCGTCTTCACGGTTTCGAATACTCGGGGGCTGCCGTAGAGCAACTCGCCTTCGGTGAGGATCTTGCATGCCACCTTTCTCTCAAAAGTGTCGAACGCCACCTGTCGGCGGACCGCGGCCAGATCCTTGATGAGGTAGTCGATCTCCTCGCGGTAGCTCGGGCTGACCAGCAGGAAGTACTTCTTCTTGTAGATGACCTCGTCCAGGGCCGCGACCGTGGCTGCGGGAAGGTCGTCCTCAGTGACGATCACGATGTCAAGGTCGGAGCCTCTGACCATCTTGCCTGTGCTGTGTTCCGGGCGAGACACCCGGTGGGCCATGTTGTAGGTGATGTCCCCGGCCAGGATGAAACAAGCCCGTTCTGCCACCTCGTCGCGCTCTGCCATGCCCGCGACTCCCGAGGTGATGGCTTCCCGGGCGAGGCGACGCTTGGCCTCGCTGATGCGGACGATCTCCGCCGCGAGACGGTCCGCCCGCTCGCTCAGTCGTTCGCGCTGTTCCGTGAGGTCCAACAGCGTGTAAGTCAGAAACTCCCTTCGGATCGAAGGCGAGAGGCGCGCGTAACCTTCCACCGCCCGGTCGAGTCGCATGTATCTTTGTCCGACCACGCGACTGGCCAAGCGGGGCGTTTGAGCACATTCCCGCCACAATTCGAGCGCTTCCAGTCCGGTCTTTTCCAACAGTTCTGCACCGGTGAGCGGTCCGCTCTCTTCGAGCGACGAGATTATGGCGGCCTGGCTCATGAGTGAGGTAGATCTGCCCGCTTGGCAACGACCGCGAACAGGTAACGCCCCACATTCTCCGCGCGCTCTGTGACAAAAAAGGGCGCAAGGAGTTCGGAGACTTCTTCCTTTGCGTATCGGAACTCCAGAGGAGGGCCCTCCGCATCGTCGGCGGGATCGCGGCGCCAGTCGACGATCAGCAGCCGTCCGCCCGGTCGCATGGCGTCGTAGAGTCGGCGCATGGTGCTGGCGCCCCGAGTCTCGTGAAAAGTGATGATGCTGAGGGCAACGTCGATGGAGGCCGGTGGGAGAGGGAGGTCGTCTACGTCTCCCAGCACGTGCCGAACGTTCGCCGGGGGTCCTTTTTCTCTGTGGATGGCCAGCATCTCCGGTTGTAACTCCACCGCGTAGACAGTTCCCGTAGTCAGGTGGGCCACGCGGTCGGTATAGAAGCCGGTGCCGCTGCCAAGATCCGCCACATCCTCGTCGCCTCTCAGGGCGAGTAGGTCCGCCAACTCGTCCTCTCCGAGCTGCACCTGTAGGCGGCCCTGGTCTTCAAGGACGGCGGCGCGTTCAGGTCGGAAAAGCTTGTGGTCGTGCACGACAGCTCCTCGGGTCAGAACATCGTCACGCAGTATGGAGGCGTATCGGTGGCGAACATCAAGTCGGCGTTCGCGAGAGCGCCACCGCTCAGCTCCTTTACCCGCCCCGCCGCGGCGAGGGTCTGGAAGCTCACTCCTCCGAGGTAGACCGCTCCCAGCTCCGCCACCGACAGCGCAAGCTGGGGATCGGCAGCCGTAGGTGCGCAGAGGGCCGTGCCGCCTGGAGCCTCCACGCGCAGACGATAACGCCCCGAGTTTGCCGGGAAGACCTCGTCCGTCACCTCGAGCACTAAGTCGCCTGGCGAGTAATAATCGCGGGCAGCAAGCGCACGAGGCAGATCGATCAATCGCACCCAGAGGTAGTCGACGAGTCCGTCTACCTGCAGACTCCGAGGATCGGTCAAAAGCCAACGCAAGGGTTCTTCAACGCGGCCTCTCCCCATGGAGATCGTGCGCACCAGGTCGGTGTTCAGACAATAGCTCCACAACGCGGCGTAGACCTCCGGGTCGGCGGCGATCAGCTCTACCACCACGAGTTCGCCTGAAGGCAGGCCGGCGCTCCAGTGTTGCTCGATCCGATAAGTAACGTACCCGTCCCTGCTCCCCGATGCGTTCTCGTGAACCGCGTGGAACATCTTGCCGGTGCGTTCACGGTGGTGCTCAATGTCGTACAGATACTCGGTCCACCATCCCGGATGGCGGCTCACCGCACCGATCTGGCGGCGGCGATACCGGTCGTACACATCAGGCAGCACCGAGGCGGCGCCAGCGGGGTCGATCAGTACTATCCGGCCATCATTGCCGAACGGGCCGGCGAGCTTGGCCTGGGGTCGCTCGAGGCTAAAGCTGAGCACGCTCGTGGCCGATCCGTAACCGAAGCGTCCGTAGATCCCGCCCTCGGAGCCAAGGAGAACAGACACGATGTCGCCACCATGCCGGATATCCTCTAGTTGGCGCTCCATCAGGCGCCGGAAGATGCCCCGACGTCGGTGGCTGGGCAGGACGCCCACCCAGGTCAACGCGGCCACCGGGATGACTCGGTCGCCGGGGACCGTCAGTTCCATGTCCATCACCGAGTTGGTGCCGACCAGGGCTCCATCTTCTAGCGCGCAGAGTGTGCGGTCGACGTTGAACCCCGCTCGGAATATCGCGACCTCTTCAGGTGCGGCCTGCTCGCCGAAAGCGGCGCCTTCGACCCTCACAACCTCTGGGAAATCCTCCTCGCGGAGGCGGCGTATCTGGATGTCGCCCATATCGGTCAATGATTGCACATCACCGTGCCTTGACGCCGGACCCCACGCGGGGTATGCTGCCGCAGGCCGTGAATGAACGTTCATTCATTCTTTATGTGAACTTTATGTGGGGTTCTTTTGGCAAAGGTGACTGAGGAGCATATCCAGGAGCGCACGGATGTGATCCTGGTCGCGGCTACACGGATGTTCGCCCGCAAAGGGGTGGCGGTGGCCACGATGCAGGATGTGGCGTTGGAGGCCGGTCTGAGCGTCGGAGCCATCTACCGGTACTACCCCAGCAAAGATAACCTGGTTCGGGCCGTCTTCGAGCGCATCAAGAACAACACCCGTTCTCTTTTCGCCAGGGCGGCCGAGCAGTCGGATTCCCCGGAAGAGATGCTTCGTAATGCCGGACGGGTGATCGCCGAACGCTTTCAGCAGGAGCCGACCCGCGAGGAGACCATCCTCGTGGTCGAGTCCATTTTGGCGGACGCCCGGCGTTCCGACGAATTGGTCGCTGGCGAGCGGCAACTACGTGACGCCTACTCGTTCCTCACCGAGCGTTTTTTTCGCCAGGCCCAGCGCAAGGGAGTGCTCGATCCTGACATAGACAGCGAGGGTCTCGCCCTGTTGTTCGTGTCGCTGATGGTCGGTCTACATGTAATGTCCCTGGAGACCCAGGACTCCCTGGAACTGACTCCAGTCATCGCTGTTGTGAACGAGATGCTCCTCCGCTTCGCGCCCCAAGGAGGCGACGTGCTCGACGCGTCACGGGCCGGCGTTTTGGCATCGGTAGGGAGAGGTGAATGAAGTTACCGCTCGGCACGGGTAGACTCGCCGACTTCAGTGCTCGGCGCCCCTGGTGGGTGATCGGGATCTGGGTGGCCTTCCTGGTCGCCTCGATTCTCGCGTTCCCCGGTCTGAGCCACGCTCTGACGGCGACTGAGATGCAGTTTCTCAGCAGCCCGGATTCGGTGAAGGCTCAGCGGCTTGTGGACCAGAAGATGTCGGGCACTTCCGGGGATATGGAGACCCTCCTCGTTCATTCGGACAAGTACTCGGTGGACGATCCCGCGTTCCGGCAGGTAGTCGCGAATGCGACCACCGCGGTCACTGCCCAGAGCAGTGCCGTGACCAGCGCCTTCAACTACTATCAGGCCAGTGTCTTCGACCCCACGTCGGCCAACGCCATGGTTTCGGCGGACCGCCACACGACCCTTATCCCGGTCACGCTCGCCACGGCGAGCGGCAGTTTGAGCACGTACATGAGCACGGTCGACAAGCTGAAGAGCAGCGGTTTCACCGTGGCCACGGTGGGTGGGGCGAGTATCGGTCGGGATCTCGCGTCCACCGCCACTACCGACCTGCGAAAGGCGGAGATGGTCGGGCTCCCGATCACGCTCGCCGTGTTGGTGCTGGTGTTCGGCGCCTTGGTCGCCGCCGGGGTCTCTCTGGTCCTGGCTCTTACCGCGATCGGCGTGAGCATCGGCGCGATCATCGCTATCGGCGCCATCATCCCGCAATCCTTCTTCATCGTGAACATCGTGATGATGATCGGACTTGCGGTGGGCATCGACTACGCCCTTTTCATCATCGAACGCTATCGTGAGGAACGGCGCCAGGGCTTGGACAAACACGAAGCCATCGTGATGACGGGCCGCACCGCCAGTCGGGCCGTGCTGTTCTCCGGCGGCACCGTGATGCTCGCCTTGCTCGGGTTGTTCATCGTGCCCATAACCACCTTCCGGAGCTTGGGGCTTGGGGCAGTGGTGGTGGTCGGGGTCGCCGTGATGGCGATGCTGACCTTGGTCCCCGCTCTGATCAGCCTGCTGGGTGATCGCCTCGACTGGCCCGTCCTTCGCCGTCACCGCAAGATAAAGGACGGCGAGCGCCTTCACAGTGGCGCCAACATGTACAGGGGATTCTGGGGCCGGTTCACAAAGGGCATCATGAAGCGGCCCATCGTGGGGGTGGTGATAACCGTGGTCATCCTTCTGGCGGCCACCGCTCCTGCGTTCTCCCTCAAGACCGGCGCCGCCGGCGGCGCGGACTCGCTTCCAGATGGCCCGCGGAAGGCGGCATATGAGCTTCTGGTCAACAACTTCCCCGCGGGGATGCTGGCCCCGGTACAGATCGTGGTCAATGGTAAGGAGACCGCAGCGCTCGACGCCGGCATTGCGAAACTGCAGGCGGAGATGGCGGCCACGGGCGACTTTGCTACCGCGGCTACGGTGAGCTGGGATCAGGCGAAAGACCTTGCATTGATCGAAGCGCCTCTCAAAGTCGATCCGAATTCCCCGGCCGGATACTCGGTTGTCTCGACCCTGCGCACGAGCATCATCCCGCATTCGTTCACCGGTTCGACAGTCCCGGTCTACGTGACCGGTCAGACGGCCTTGAACGCGGACTCGACGCATTTGGTGAGCCGATTGACCCCAATCGTGCTGGCGTTTGTCTTGGGACTGACCTTCATCCTGTTAATGGTCGTCTTCCGCTCGATCGTGGTGCCGATAAACGCGATCATCATGAACCTTCTCTCGGTCGGAGCGGCCTACGGCCTCTTGGTGTTGGTGTTCCAGAAAGGCATCGGCCACCGACTGTTCGGCTTCCAGCAGACGCCCACCATCCAATCGTGGGTGCCCATCTTCCTCTTCTGCATCCTGTTCGGGCTCAGCATGGATTACCACGTCTTCCTGCTCAGCCGGATCCGCGAGCACTACGACCAGACGGACAAAAGCCGGGAAGCGGTCGCCGTGGGCCTCAAGGCCACCAGCCGCATCATCACCGGCGCGGCCGCGATCATGGTGGTGGTCTTTGCCACCTTTGCCGCCGGCAACCTGGTGATGCTCCAGCAACTGGGGTTCGGCCTTGCCGTCGCGGTCTTCTTGGACGCGACGCTCATCCGCTCGGTGCTCGTTCCTACGAGCATGGCCTTGCTGGGCAAGATCAGCTGGTATCTGCCGCGAGCTCTTCACCGGGTTCTGCCGCGGATCCATCTGGAAGGCCCGCGCGGCAAGCCGGTGCGGCCTCAGGCGTGAACTGGGCTGCGGCCTCGTGCTGCGGAGGTGCGACGTCGGATCCCCCGTGAGTACCAGAAGGGGGGCGGGGCCTGATCAGGCCCCGCCCCCCTTGTTCTTGCTGTTTGGTGCCGCCGATCGACGGCGACCGGTCACCGGCCTAGCGCAGTAGACACCCGCTCGCCTGGAGGTGCGCCTGCCACTCGGCTTCGCTGGGCTCCCCGCACCTGCGCAGCAATCTCTCCCACTCGTCGTCCACCCGGGCCTCTAGGCTGAGGAGGATGTGCTCGTTGCCGGGTTTGAACAAGTGAGCGAAGCGCCCCTGCCGTTTGAGCCAAGGCACGAGCGGTAGCTTGTGGTGCGGCCGATAAGTGAGTCGGTACTGGCCGTCCTCCACCTCGAAAAGCGGCCAGTAGCACGTGTTGACAGCCTCTCGAGCGAGCTCGATGCTTTCGGCCCCGTCTGAGCGCCATCCCCGCGGGCACGGAGAAAGGACGTTGAGGAACGTGGGGCCGTCCACGGCGAGCGCCTTGGCGGCCTTACGGACCAGATCGCGCGGGTCGTGCGGCGAGGCCTGGGCCACGTATTCGAGGCCGTGGGCGATCATGATCTCCGTAAGGTTCTTGCGAACCTGCAACTTACCGGCCGTCACCTTGCCAACCGGGCTGGTAGTGGTCCAGGCCCCGAGCGGCGTGGCTCCCGAGCGCTGAAAACCGGTGTTCATGTAGGCGCCGTTGTCGTAGCAGACATAAAGCATGCTGTGGCCGCGCTCCATGGCGCCGGAAAGTGACTGCAGGCCGATGTCGTACGTGCCGCCGTCCCCGCCGAAGGCGATGAACTTGACGTTCTCTTCGATGAGCCCCTTCTTCTTGAGGGCGCGGTAGGCGGTCTCCACTCCGCTGAGAGTCGCGGCCGCGTTTTCGAACGCGGTGTGGATGTAGCTCCCTTTCCACGACGTATACGGGTAGATCGTCGTGCTGACTTCGAGGCAGCCCGTGGCTGCGCTGACCACCACCGGGTCGTCGGTGCCCATAAGGATCTGACGCACCACGATCGGCGCGCCGCACCCAGCGCACATGCGGTGGCCGCTTGCCAGCTGACTTCCTTTGGCGATCAGCTCGAGCCAGTTCTTGCGCGAATCCTCGAAGTGGTTGGTCTGCTTAATGGCTTCCACCGGGCAAACCTTGACGCACTCCTTGCACATGATGCAGCGACTCTCGTCGACGCGGAAGGAGCTCAGCTGCCGCTCGTTGAAGGTGAGGGCGCCCGTAGGGCACACTGTCACGCAGCGACCGCAGGTGATGCAGTCGGCCAACTGAAGCGCCTCGCCGTACGGCGTGTCGACATTGATGGTGAAGCCGCGCCCGGTGAAGTCATAGCAGGCCGGGCCGGCAACGTCGCGGCACACCCGAACACAGCGGCCACAGGCGATGCAGCGGTTCATGTCGCGCCTGACGAAGGGATGCTCGTGCTGTGGCTCCACCACGCGTACGAGGCCGCCTTTGACCGCCAGTTCGTTGGTGGTGATGCCGTATTCCACTCCCAGGCGCTGCAGGTCGCATTCGCCCAGACTGGGGCACTCGCACTGTAGACAGCGCTTTGCTTCCGTTTGTGCCACGGCCACGCTGAGACCCCTCTCTACCTCGAAGTCCGTGGCCGCGAGACGTTTGGCCTTGGTGACCTTGGGCATGTTGGCCCGAGCGGCCGTCTCGGCGGTCGTTCCCATCTTGAGCCAGACAGGGCTGCGTTCGGCCAAGCGCTGGCCCAGCGTCCCGATCTGGCCCGCGTCTTTGAGCTGCTCCAGATAAGGGAGGCTGTTGTAGACGGCCAGCTGCTCCTCGAGTTTCTCGAGATCCTGACCGCGCAGCCAGGCGTCCACGGCCAGAGCCGTCCGCTTCCCACCGGCCACGGCATGAATCACCGACTGAGCGCCGGCGACGGCGTCGCCGGCCGCGAAGACGCCGTCGCGGCGCGTGCGGCCGGTGTAGAAATTGGCCCGCAGGCGTGCGCCGCCGGCAATCGACAGGTATTCTGGGCTTTCGCCGGGCCTGGGCGCGTAGCCGGTGGCGATCACCACCGTGCCGGCCAGAGAGAAAGCAGAGCCTTCCACTTCACGCAGCTTCTCTGCCTCGGTCGCCACACGCACGCATTCCACGCCCTGGGCCTTACCGCCTGCGGCGAGGACCTTCTTCGCGCGAGCGCCGAACTCGAACGTGACGCCTTCTTCGACCGCGGCCGCGATGTCGCGGGCGCCGGCCGGCATGTTCTTGCTGTCATACTGGGTGACGACCACGACCTCGGCCGCACCCTTGCGGAGGGTGGTGCGGGCCACGTCGATCGCGGTGATACCGTCCCCCACGACGACTACTTTGCCTGCAAAGGTCACGGCGCGGCCTTCGCGCGCGCGTTTCAGTACCTCTAGGCCCTTGAGCGCCGCTTCGTCGCCCGGCAAGACGTTTTTGGGCTCCTCCCAGGTACCGACGCTGATGACCACCGCTTCGAACCCGGCATCGAACAAACCGTCGGGATCGATCTCATACCCGAGCTCGGACTTACCCACGAAGCGCACACCGGCGTCCCAGAGAGGTCGCAGCTCCTTGTCGACGATCCTCTGCGGGAGCCG
>JADGPI010000234.1 GCA_017882525.1 Thermoleophilia bacterium | reverse complement strand
GGAGAGATCGACTTCGCGGCAAAGAACGCTCAGTACGCCGATATGGTGGACGAACTGACAAGGAGCGGTCCCCCTACCCCGCCCCGTGCCGCTTCCATGGAGACCGGCGAGGCGCGGCCCTGAGCCGCCTGGTCTTGGCCACTAGCAGGTCAAAACCGCGGTGCGCTTCGAAGAGCACCGGTGTGGGAGTGGGTAGGTATGTATTGAAAAGGCGCCCTTCTCGTGATACGTAGTTAGCTTATGTCGGTGCGGAATGGCCACGTCGGAGAGGAGGGACTCGCATCGCTCAGGGGGGCCACGGTCGACCAAATGAACAATTCAACACCGTGTTGAATTGTCTCGCGGAGGGAGAGGACATGCAGGATAACGAAGAACGCAAATCTCACGAAACTCAGGAAGCCGGCCTGCTCGAACGCAAAGCGGTCAGCCGGCGTGAGTTCCTGAAGCTTGCCGGCATCGGCGGCGCCACAGTCGCTATGGGGGCCGGTCTGGGCGGGCTGGTGGCTGCCTGCGGCGGCACCACCACCACCACGGCGGCAACAACGCCCACCACCGCGGGCTCCACTACTACGGCTGCGGCATCGGGCAGCAGCACCACAGTCACCACAGGCGCGACTGCCGGTCGCGACATCAAGATCGGTCTGGTTAACGCTCTTACCGGATCGCTCGCACCATTCGCCGCGTCTGACGGTTGGATGATCGACAAGTGGAAAGCGTTCGCGGCCAACGGCATCGTCCTTGGCGACAATCAGAACCACAAGTTCCAGTTCATCGTGGCCGACAGCCAATCCGACTCCAACCGAGCCGCTCAGGTCACCGGCGACCTCATCAACAACAGCAAAGTCGACATGGTCATGGTCTCCTCGAGCCCTGACACGGTTGCCCCGACGGCCGACCAGTGTGAAGCGCTGAGTACGCCCATGATCGCCAACTTCGTGCCCTGGCAGCCGTTCTACTTCCGCAGCGCCAACCCGCCGGCCAACGGGTACAAGTGGACCTATGCCCACGCGCTCGGCCTGGAACAATTGCAGGACGAGTTCACGGCCATCTGGGCATCGCTGACCACGAACAAGACGGTCGGCGCTCTCTTCCCGAATGACGCGGACGGCAACGCTTGGCGCAGCGGTTGGGACCCCGTTTGGGCTGCCAAGGGACTCAAGATGATTGACGGTGGGTCCTTCCAGGATGGATCCGAAGACTATAGCTCCCAGATCGCCAAGTTCAAGAATGCCGGCTGTGAGATCGTGATGGGCGTGCTCATCCCACCGGACTTCGTGAACTTCTGGAAGCAGGCCGTGCAGCAAGGGTTCAAGCCCAAAATAGCAACCATCGGGAAAGCGTTGCTTTTCCAGTCAGCGGTGGAGGCGGCCGGCGCTATCGCCTACAACGTGACCGTTGAGGGTGCGTGGCACCGCTCCTATCCGTCCAAGAGCTCGCTGACCGGCGAGACCGCCGATCAGCTGGCTGCCGACTTCGAATCGACGACCGGGAAGCAGTGGATCCAGCCGATCGGTCAGTACGCCAAGTTCGAGTGGTGTGTGGACATCTTCAAGCGCACCACAAACGTTGATGACAAGGAAGAGATCATCAAGAACGTGGCCTCTACCAAGATGGACACGGTGCTCGGTCACATCGACTTCACCTCGCCGGTGGCCCAAGGTACCGATCACCCGGTTCCCAACGTCTATAGGGTGCCGTTGACCGGTTGCCAGTGGGTGAAAGGCACAAAGTACTTCACCGACCTAGCCATTGTGGACAACACCGACTTCCCCGCCGCGACGATTACCGCGAAGACCCTCCCGATGCAGTACTCATAGGCCGGGTCCAAGGCGGGTGCTAACGCGCCTCTACGTGGCACCAAGAAGGGCCCCGCTCAGGCGGGGCCCTTCTTTTCTTGCTTGAGCCGGGCGACTGCCGGGCTAGTCGGCAGACATCCGGCGCGATGGAACCTCGTCATCCTCCATTCATTCGGGGGATGGTCGCAGTCGAACGAAGGCGATGTAACTCGGCTTTCGAAGGAGGAAACGCATGTATTACACGACTTTGAAGCCTGAAATCATGAGCTCCATGCTCCCGGAGGGCTTTCCCGCGGACAAGCTCAGCAAGCCGACCTATGGGGTTACGGTACAGAAAGATGTGATGATTACAGTACGCGACGGTGTTCGGATCGCCGTCGACATCTTCCGCCCGGACGCCCCTGGCGAATTCCCCGCGATCTTGGCCGCGGACGCCTATCAGAAGGATCTCATGTACCTCCCTGCAGTTCCCATCTTCCACATGCGCGAGACGAATGACATCGATTGGTTTGTCTCACGCGGATACGTATATGTGCACATGGACATCCGGGGCACGGGCCATTCGGTTGAGGGAGAGTGGAAGTATTGGAGCCAGGAGGAGCAGTACGATCTCTACGACTGCGTGGAATGGATAGCCGAGCAGCCTTGGTGCACCGGCAAGGTGGGGATGATCGGTGAGTCGCTGCTCGCTTGGGCCCAGTGGTTCACGGCAGCCACATCTCCCCCCCATCTCGCATGCATCGTGCCCTTCGACGGCGGCGCAGACATGTACCGGGATGTTGTGTATCACGGTGGGATCATGGCGGTCGGCTTTCCTTCAGCGTGGCACTTCGTCGAGATTCGCGCCCATTACCGCGTTGGCAAGCACGGCCCCGATCCTAATTCGGGTAGATGGGACTTGGCTTGGAACATCGTCAACCACCAAGAGTGTGACGAATTCTGGAAGACCCGCGCCGCAGACTTCTCTAAGATCAAGTGCCCCATCTTTAGTATCGGCGTACTCCATAAGATCGGATTGCATCTGCGCGGCAACATACGCGGGTACGAAGAGGTTACAGTCCCGAAGAAGCTCCTCCTCTGCCATGGTGAGATCGACGGCGATGAAATGGCCATCTTCAATTCGCCGGAGATGCGACAGCTGCTTCTCCGCTGGTACGACCATTGGCTGAAAGGAAACGACACCGGCTTGATGGATGAGGCTCCGGTGACAGTCTTTGTGCGCGGCACGGACCGCTATCGGCCGGAGAGGGAATGGCCGCTCCCACAAACCGAGTATCGCAACCTCTATCTTCACCCGGGTCCCAGCGGGGCCGTCGAGTCGCTGAACGACGGCGGGCTTTCCTGGGAGTCGCCGACGGAAGCCAGCAGTTCCTTCACCTACCACTATCCCGACCCAGGTTGGCTTAGTTTCGCGAGTGGCGGCTCGGCAGTCATCGAGAACGGCATGGTTTTTCCCACAAAGCGCATCCTAACGTTCACCTCGGAACCGCTGGACAGTGACCTCGAGGTTATCGGGAATGTGGTGCTTGTCCTTTTCGCTTCCTCCGACCAGACCGACACGGAATTCCTTGTAAGACTTGTAGATCAATGGCCCGACGCAGACCAGCTAGCTGGCACGCCCCCCAAAGGTTTCATACTCACCCGCGGATGGCTTAAGGCGTCGCACGCGGCAACCAAGGACGAAGTCCTAAGCAAGAAGTACAGGCCCTACTACCGCCACGACGAACCTCGACTCATCGAGCCCGGCAAGACTTACAAGTACGAGATCGAGGTTTGGTCTACCTCGAACTGTTTCAAGAAGGATCACCGCATCCGTGTCGAGCTCGCGTGTGCCGATTCTCCACCGCTCGACTTTGGGGGCCACTACTACGGTTTGAAGGTCGGCAATGACACCATCTATCATGAGAAGGAGCGGGCTTCGCATATCGTTCTCCCTGTGATCCCGGCCAAGGAATGATGTCTGGCGAGCGCTATCAAGCGCACCTGCAAGGCTGACTACCGCGAGATATTCTGTCGGGAAAATGGAGGAACGCGCGGGCTCAGGGGCCAGCGCTGCCTGGGCAGCGGCTTTTCTTACACCATTGAGAAGACATCTGCCTCCGCGCGCTCCCCTCTGCCAGCTTCTCCGGCGGGCCGCCTCAGCGGGAAGGCTACAGAGGCGCCGTCCGGCACGATACCGGAGGCGAGCAGGAACGCAGGTCGAAAGGACGACGATGAGTCGGCGATCCGCCGCCAGGATCACCCACCGATAGCTGGGGTCTGGCCCTGATGGGTCCAGCTCCGTTTGCACGCGCGAATCCATCGTTGTTCAGCCAATCACCGCGCGCGGTGAGAGGGCCCCGAGCCCCCGGGGCTCGGGGCCCTCTCATCATGGATCCGCGAACGTCGGTTTGGCCTACTTGGGTATCACCGGGAGGACGATATGAGACGGGTGGCCGGCATCGTAGTAGTACGGATCTGTTCCGACTTTGATGCCTTAGTAGTGGCCACCAAAATCAAGTGCGGGCGAGTCGCCGCATGCAATGTCCACGCGGATGCGGTGCCCCTTCTTGAACACGTTCGACGTCGTCCAGACTTCGATCTCGTACTTGTAGATCTTGCCCGGCTCGACCATCTGCGGTTTGTCATGCCGGTAGTAGGGCCGGTACGGCTTGGACAGCACTTCGTCCTTGGTCGCGGCGTGGGACGCCTTCAACCACCCCCGAGTGAGGATCAGGCCCGCGGGCGGCATGCCGGGGATCTGTTCGCTGTCCGGAGCCTGGTCCACGAGACGACACAGGAAATCGGTGTTCATCTGGTCGGTGGAGGCATAGAGGACCAGCACGATATTCCCAGTCACCTCGAGATCTTGCTCCAAGGGAGCGCTCGTGAAAGTGGGGATGCGGCGTTGGCCATAGACGACGCCGTTCTCCTCAATGACTGCCGTACCCCCACCCGAGAAGTGGGTCCAGTCCTGATCGGGATATGAATAGGTGAACGAGCCGTCCCCGGCCACTGGAGGTTCCCAGGTGAGACAGCCGTCGTTAAGAGAGTCAACGGCGCCGCTGGGGCCCGGGCGGAGGAACAGTTTGCGGTAGTCGGT
>JADGPI010000033.1 GCA_017882525.1 Thermoleophilia bacterium | reverse complement strand
TACCTTGCGCTGGGGATCAGCGGCGCCTTTCAACATATGGCAGGGATCGCCGGAGCGGGGACCGTCATCGCCGTCAACAAGGACAAAAAGGCGCCGATATTTCGGGCGGCCGATTATGGGGCGGTTGCCGATGCCCTCGACATCGTCGCTGCTCTCAAGACCGAGCTGCACAAGAACTGGCCCCGATAGAGCGAGTGGACTATTCGAGCCAGTCGATCCGCGGCTTCCGCCGGGTGGGCAGCCTCAGGTACTTGTGGGCGGGGTAGCCAAGTATCAACACGCCAAGGGCCCTATCGCCCTCAGGCAGGCCGAGCGCTCGTGACAGCGGCGGCCATCTGTGGATGGCGGTCATGAGAAACCCGTTCCAGCATGCGCCGAGGCCGAAGGAGGGGGCGGCGAGCTCGAGATAAGAGAGGGCCAGTATGGGGTCTGCGCAGGCGACCGGGTCCCCGGCGGGAGCGTGGGCGACGATGAGTGCCGGTGCGTCTCGCGTGACGAGGTCGACGCCCGATTCCCACGCCTTCACCAATGCTCCCGCCGGCAGCTCAGAGGGGCCTCCCTCGTCGGTGATGCTCCGCAGAAAGTCGATGGTGATCCCCGCCATTTCCTTGACTCTGGCCGGAGAGTCGACGGCTATCCACCTCACCGGCTGGGCATTATGTCCCGTGGGCGCGTAGCGGGCGATCTGGATCAACTTCGCGAGCGTCTTCCGCTCGACGCGCCGCTGCTGGAAGGATCTGACAGACCTGCGCGATCGCAGGAAATGCTCGACGTGATCGGGGTCGAGAGCCAGATCCGGCCGCACCGGCGGGCAGTCTTCGGGCTTCATCGACGCATGGGACACGGCGCCGTGGGGGCACGCAGCGACACAGTGACCACACTTGACGCAGTAGAAATCGGCGTCTGCCACGACGCGAGGTATCGGGGACTCGTCTTCCAGCCGGATGATCCTGGATGGGCACACGGCCACACAGACACCGTCCCGTGTGCACTTAGTGCTGTCGAACTCAAGGAGGCGGCTCATGTCTGTCCCTTCGATAACGAGGTAACGTCTGGCAGACCTCTGCAGGACGGGCCGGCATGCCTGGGGTGACGAAGGGGTCACCCCCGGCATGCCGGCCCGCACCCCCGACTAGTACTTCATCGCCTGCAGTTCCACAGCCGGGACCATCGGGGCGTAGTGATTCGCGACCACCACCTGTTCGAAGGGCCACTTGCTGCCCTTGATCCACTGCTGTGCGGTCAGGATCGGCTTGACGACGTTCGGATGAGGCCGGGTGCCCGCTGGATCGAGCGGGTTCTTGTCCACCGGCTGGGTCATGTCGCACACACCTATGATCGTCTCCAGCTTCGTGGTGGCGATCGCCCCGAGGATCGCTTCTTTGTCGTCGAGATTCTTCGCGCGACCCAGCACGTCGATGGCCCAACTGGTCTTGGCATGGCCGCCGATGGCGCCCGTCCATTGGGAATTCATCGTCTTCTCGTAGTCATCGGCCAGTTCCTGACACGTCAGCCCCGTAAGGGAGTCTTTGAAGGGGAAAGTCGGGTGCCATGCACCGCCCGGATCGATCAGACCGTACACCGCCGGGCCAATGGCCTGCGCCGCCTGTGGGAAGCCCAACGCCAGGCCCTGGCACGCAACGACCGGCTTGAACCCCTGCTGTAGGCTCTGTTTCCAGAAGTTGGTGAAGTCAGGGGTCGTGCTTGCACCCCCCAGGGCTTCGCAGCCCTCCTTCTTGAACTGGCTTATCTGGGCGGTGAAGTCCTCGGCGCCAGGTGTGAAAGGCGAGGGAACGACCACAGTGTATCCGGCGGCTTCGAGGACCGGCGGAGACCCAGTGTTCTTGTCGATCCACGCCAGGCCGTCCGCGTTGTTTGGGACCAGGAAGGCGATGTTCTTGTTCGTCTGAGCCTTGCCGAAAACCTCGATCATGTAGGCAGACATTTGCTCGAGCCCCAGAAGCATGCCGTACGTCCACTTGAAGGGCTTGTCAAAGCTGCCTCCTCTGCCAAAGACGAAGGCCGGCCAGGGGTCGTTCAGGCCGAGGAAGGGTGCGCCCAAGGTCTCGGCCTGGTCGGCTGCCGGGTTGACGGTATCCGGCCCTCCAGCGGCCAGGAGGATGTCGATCTTGTCGTTGGTGATGAGATCACCGGCCACCTGTGCCGCCCGGTTAGAGTCCGATTGGGTATCGCGGAAGATCAGGTTGATCGGGTGTTTCTTTCCATCGCCGAGTACCAGCCCGTCTCCGACCGTCCGTCTGGTGAGGTCCGCCGACCACTTGTCGGCAATACCAAAAACAGCCAGCGGCCCGGTCTGGGGCGTGACGACCCCCAGCCGTATCTCCCGGCCCGCCTCCGCTGAAGTGCTCACGGTCGAACCGCTCGTGGCCAGGGTCGAAGTCGCGGATGGCGCCGTCGTGGTGGTAGTAGCCGGCGCGGCTGCGGTCGTGGTCACTTCTTTCCCGCCGCATGCGGCCAGGACAGCAGCCATGCCCCCAGCGGCCAGCACGGACGCCCCCGTGGCACCGGTCAGCTTGAGAAACTGTCGGCGGCTGACCGCGGACTCCCCAGTCGGCTGCTCATCGTTAATGTTGCTTGGATGTCGACTGTTCATTCAGAGACCTCCCCTAATGCTCCCTGTCTGCGCTGCAATGCCGGTTCCCGGCTCAGTACGACCACGCCTCAAGGTGCTCCGCGGGGAGCGTTGCCTTGAAGACGTCCAATTTGGCCTCGCCCTTACCTGTGATGACTGCCAGGCCGGCAGTCTCCTCGACATATCCCATGTATTCGAGCTCTTTGGTGAGCAGCTCGACCATCACGGTGCCAAGCGGCGGATAGATGGTCTCTATCTCTGCTCGGGTGAAGGTGCCGAGGATGCTGTTAAGCGCCACGCCTCCGTTCTTGCGGAGCTTTTCTAGGATCGCCATCTGCCTCCTGAAGTAGGGTGTCGCGTAGCCTTTCTCGCTGAGGTCGAAGGCCTCAAGCCTGACGACCGTAGACGTCCGTGTATCAGGGCAGACGACCACGGGTTGCCGGGCTATGCTCACGGTCTCGCTCGGCGGCCAGGCGAAGGCTCCAGGCGGAGCGAGGGCCGCCATATCGTGCGCGGGTGGGGTGATCGTCTCCAGCACGTTCCTGAACCCAAGACCGTCGTGCTTCGCCTGTTCCGGGTCTGCGACGCTGTTGCCGCAGTACCAGAAGGGGCAGTACGAAGCCCACTCGACGTACCGGGGGCCCGCTTGGTGCAAGGCGATCATCTTAGGAATGACCGGCCCCCACAGATCCGGGCAGAACCGGCCGTGGAAAGCCTCTCCGTCAAAGATCACATGGTCGCCCGGCACATGCCCGAAATGGCACGGGTAGACCTCGATGTTCCCGAGAAAACCCGCCACGCTCGCTCTGACCTGGAACATGATGGCTCCTAGCTCCGGGTCCGGGGGATGACCGGCAGCAGGATGTGCGACCCGCCGAAGTGGATCTTGTGGGTCACCGTCCTCATGAAAGGCAGGTGGTAGACGCCCCATCCGGCGAGCTTGCTCATCAAGTCATCCTGGTTGCGGATGATGAGTTCCAGCGAATGGCCGTGCTGGAATACGCAGGAGGTCGGCATCAGAGCGATGTTGTACTCGAGGACTTCCCCGGGCGGGACGGGAACCGGATCCGCCCAGGGATGGATGGGATAGTAGGGCAGCGAGCGGGTCGCATCGACCGCCCGGTGTGCCGCCTTGAGCCCGCCTGAGCTGACGAGTTGCCGGTTGCCTTCCGCATCCACGTCCACCAAGTCGGCGAACCAGTTGGTGTCATCGACGTCGAGAGACGCGAAAAGGCTGAGGACGATCGGCCCGGTGACCTCCAGGTCTTCAGTGAGGGGACCCGTCGAGTACTTGAGGCAGTAGACGGTCGGGTCGAGGTACGGGGCGGGTTGATACAGCGTTTCGGACTCGGCGGAGGCGGGCGCCGCCTCCTTCGAGAGTCCGCCGCCGGGCTGCAGGTGGAACTTGGTCCAGTGTGTGCGAGCCAGCGGCCATTCGTTCTCGAAACGCCACTTGTTGATACCCATGACGAACAGCTTGACCGGCGGCTCGTCCATGATCCCGGTGTCGATGCCTTTGAGCCAGTGGTCATGCCACCGCAGCATCTCGTCGTGGTATTCGACATACGGTCGGGCCGGGAAGCCCGGCGGGTAGACGATGAGCTTCTTCTGCTCCGCGGGCGTGGAGAGCGTGCGCCACACATCGAAGGCTCCGTAGATGTAGAGCCGGGTGTCCCAGGGAACGCCCAGGTAGATGGGCAGATCGATCTTGTCCACGTCCTTCTCGTTGGTGAAGGAATGAGGCGGCGAGTAGGGCTCCGGATGAAGGGAGGCCAGGAGCAGGTCGAAGAACAGCGGGTACTTGCGCGGATACCTGAGATACGAGTACCACTTGGTATTGAACTTGAAGTCCGGGTTCTCGAGCGCCTCGGCCAGGCGCCGTTCGATGTCCGGATGGTCGAGCATGCGGGGAGCGGCTGGGGTGTATTCGTAGTTCGGGACCGCGACGGCGCCGTCGTTCGAATGGCCGCCGGTCTCGATGCTGTAGGGTGCCATGATGTCGATGATGCCGTTGAAGTAGTCCCAGGTGCCGCAGCCACACTCGTCCACTCGCAAGGCCACGAGGTGCGGGGGCTTGAGCGGCGCCACATGGATCTGCACGATGGAATAGGCGGAGGGTCCGATCATCCCCACCCGCCCGTCGCACCAGGGTTGCACGGCGATCCATTCGATCATGTCGTAGATGTCGCGCGGGTCGAACCAGGGACCGGTCCCGTATCCTTCCGAGTTCCCGATGCCTCGCGGGTCGGGTATCACGTGGGCGTAGCCCCGAGGGACCGTGTAGGTGAAGTCGCAGGCTTCCATGTTGCCGTCCCAGAACGGCGAATCCAGGTACGGCTGCGCCTTGTCTGCCAACCAGGCTACCGCCTCCTGGACGTCCTTCGCCCAGTACGCGAAGGCCAGCAAGGCGGGGAACTTCTGGACGGATCCGCCGGTGACCCCATCGGCGTCGGCATCCGGGCGGTAGACATCGGTGCACAGGCGGGTGCCGTCGCGCATCGGCACCATGATGTCCTTGTCCACCTTCAAGGTGTGCACCGGTTGGGACCCCGGCTCCTTCACGATCTGCGGGTACCCGTCGAAGTACACGCCCTCGACCTCGGTCCCGTACGGCACCTGCTGGGGGACCGGGTGGTATCCCGGAACTTTCAGACGGATCCCGTCGCCGCTGTAGATCTCCTGACGTGTACCCCAATCGCTCATTTCGGTATTACTTGCTCCCGCCAAACGGCTCGTCTTATTAATTAAGTTTATTAATATCAGGGCCCGGTCGGGTTGTCAATGCGCCGGCTTCAAACCCTTGATGAAGTCGCGGTACATTTTCATCCGCCGTTTGCACTCGTCCGTCTGTGTGACCTCGTGGAACTCTCGCTCGTGCTCGGCGATGCCGTCGGCGTCCTTGATCTTGCCCGGCATCAGGTTGTGGGCGTGGTCGAGCTGGTCGGCCGGATACTCAAAGACGATCTTGTCGTCCGCGGCGACGACTCGCCCCTTGACGCCGCACACCGCACACTCGACCGTCTGGTCATCGTCGTGCACGTACAAGACCCGGGAATGGCAGTTGGAGCAGATGCCGGCGTCGCCGAGGTATTTGTAGCTGTCAGGGCCGGCGCAGACCCGGGCGATGGCGCGTCCGGTCTCACGGATGCGCTCAACCCGCTCGTCGTCCGTGATGATGGACTTGCCCCAGCCGAAGGTGAGGTCGTCGACGACCTTGAACATGGGAGCATTGCCGAACATGTTGAAGTTGGCCGACATCCAGGTGGTCCAGTCGCTCCCGCCGATGCCGATGTAGGTCGCGAATCGCCGCTGGAACGCGCGGGGGTCGGGACCGGGCGTGGTGAGGCCTTTGGCATCGTGGATGCGCTAAGCGACCGTCAGCAGTGCCACGTCGCGGCTGGGCCCGCCGAACCGGTCCTCGAATGCCTTGAAAAAGCCCGGCGCCATCTTCTCGAAAACCGGCATCACGAAGATGATCCCGTCCGCGTCGTAGATCTTGTCGGTCAGCCAGAGGAAGTCGTCCTTCTGGATGCAGTTGGCGGGACCCCCGTTCACGATCCCGCTCGGCCCGGTGACGCAGGTCAGGCACCCGGTACAGACCTTGAGATCTAGATCGACCATGTGGATGAACTCTATCTCCGCTTCCATCTCCCGCGCCCCCCGTGAGCGCCTCTTTGGCCATAACGTCGTTCGTGCCGTTCTTGAAACCGCCGGAAATCGCCAATACCTTCATGTCCCCCTCTCTCTCGGCTTGCGTCTTTGATGAGGCGGCCAGGCGCGAGCGCCTGGCCGCCCAAGGAAGAGCCTCTGTTTGGGACGGACGCCTTAGAGAACCTGGTACACGTCGTAGGTGATTCCGCTCGCCCCTTGTTTACCCACGCTCACAGCCAGGATGTTGTTCAACCAGCCGTACGGGTTGTCCGGTGCCGTCTCGAACATGGGCTGCATACGAGCGTAGTACTCGGTGTATGGCACGACCTCGCCCCGGGCGAGCCGCGCCCAGACCTCGGGCGCAGCGTTGATGATGCCCCGGTAACTCACGTAGATGAGGTGACCGTCGTCGGTGCGATAGGCATCTCGCACGTCGGCCTCAGCGACGCCGCCGGGACGAATCACGAACCAGTCTCCGCCGGCGGGGAGGATCTCGCCCTTCAATCTCGGTCCCTCGAACCAGCCGGTCTTCACCTTGACGATGGTCCGCCGGCCGCGGAACGTATCTCCCACCTGGAGAAACTCGTCGACCTCAACGTGCGCCCTGTAGAGAAACTCCGTGCTCAGTCCCATGCGGGGAATGTCCATGTCGACTCCGTCTCCTCTCCTGAATCGCCTGCTTGACTAACGCCATGGCGTCCGGGGTGGAGAACGCTTCGCGTACATTAATGAAGTTAATTAAGATAGGTTAGATGATAGAATGTCAATACCTTCGATCTCAAGGAGAGCCCGGCGCATGACCCCTCAGAACCTCGCCGCCAATACTCGGCCTGGCCGGTGGACCAAGGCTGAGCGAAAGAGGCAGATAGCGGCGATCGCGCTCGATTTGATCGCCACGCATGGTGTGCAGTCGTTAACACTTCGCCAGATCGCGAGCGCGGCGGGGATTTCACCACCAGCGCTCTACAATCATTTCTCCAGTCGGACCGAGATCCTCATTGCGGTGCTC
The DNA here is from genome assembly GCA_017882525.1 of Thermoleophilia bacterium. GTDB lineage: Bacteria > Actinomycetota > Thermoleophilia > RBG-16-64-13 > RBG-16-64-13 > Chersky-299. Next base: position 2,972 of record JADGPI010000033.1, on the reverse strand, counting down.
GATCTAATCAAAGACCGTGTCTTCGAATGGATCGACTCCTCACGGAACCCGAACATCTATGAGCGCCTTCGCGAGCTCGCGGGGTCGGTGCACGAGAGCAAGATAGTGGAGCACCCCGAATCAGCGATCTTGCCGCTGTTCGAACTAATAGCGGCCGGGCGTGACGAGCAGTTGACCGAACAACTGGCGCAGCGGCAGCTCGCGACCGTGCAGCGGCTCGCCGATATCGTCGATGAAGGCAAGAAGCAGGGCACGATAGGAAAGGATGTGGACAGCAAGGTCGTGGCTTGGAGCCTGCTTGGCTTCGGATATGCCAAGGACATCGCGCTACTGCAAGGCGTGTCCAGCTTCGTGACCGACGGGACGGCCGACAAGATACTGGACAAGCTACTCCGGGATGTGGCGGCCAAGCCGTAGAAGCAGCACAGCCTTCCGGACCCGCAACGTACTCGGGTTCGACGCCTTTGTGGAAGGCTTCAGACTCCAGCAGCCCGTCCTTACCCTGAACAGGTCACGGTCTGACCGCAATCTTCATGAGGGTCTTGTCCTGCGCCAGGCGGAGAAAGCCGCATTCTACCAGAGATAGAGCCCGGTTCCTGATCCGTGACCGTGACGCCAAGTACCCGGGGCCGTTTGAGGAGGTCTTTCGCTCGGAAGGCGTCCGCGTCATCCGCACCCCGATACGCTCGCCGATGGCAAACGCTTTTTCCGAACGCTTCGTAAAGACCGTCCGGCATGAGTGTTTGGACCACATTCTCGTCCTGTGGCGAACGTCACCTCGAGCGGACCTTGAGGGAGTACGTCAGCCACTACGATAAGGAGCGTCCGCATCAGGGGTTGTCTCTCGAAACCTCTGAGCCCCAACTGGCCCCAAGCCGCGCTGGCGGTGAGGTCGTCCATGTGAACCGACTCGGTGGGCTAATTCACGAATACCACCGGATAGCAGCTTGAATCGGAATAAATGCACCCCTCAGGCTTCGTCCTCCCCTCATTCGAGTTCATCGTCTCTCCCCGGAAGCTCAATCTTAGTAAACCGTTCGGAGAACGCCAGCAGCAGATGATCAACGCCATCGAGCGCATAGTCGAGGACGGCCTGGCCCAGGGGACGATTCGGAAAGACATCGACGCGGAGAGCATAGCGTGGGAGTTCACGATACTGGGCCTGGGCCGAAGATGTCGCGCGGCTTGCGGGCCTCGATCAATATATAAACACCGGAATCGCGAACAGGATCTTGGACCGATTCATTGCTGGGATAGAAGCGGTGGTTGGAGAGTGCCCATAGTCCGCCCGTCCGGGATGAGCACTATCGCCGCTGGATGAGTGTCTGGACCATGTCCTCGTCTTGGGCCGCCACCATTCCCCCTCTCGACCGCTACTTCTTGAGAAGTTCAGCCTTGAGAGCGTCGAGGACGTCGAGCGCGTCCGCAACCGCCCCGTAATCGGCCGCCCGGAAGATCGGCGCTTTCTTGTCCTTGTTGACGGCGATCACCGTGCCCGCCCCGGTGATGCCCGCCAGATGCTGGAATGCGCCGCTGATGCCCAGAGCGAGGTAGACCTTCGGCTTGACCGACTTGCCGGACGTGCCCACCTGGTGGTATTTCGGCAGCCACTTCTTGTCCACTACCGGGCGCGAGCAGGAGAGGGCGCCTCCAAGGAGGGCCGCCACTTCCCGGGCCGGTTCGATGTTCTGCTCGTCGCCGATGCCTCTCCCCACGGACACCAGCACGTCCGCCTGGGTGATGTCCACCCCTCCCCCGCTGGAATCGCGAAAGCCGGCGAACCGCCTTTGGGCAGCCGCGGAGAAGACGGGGACGCTCGCCCGCGTGATCGTGGTCTGCCGGCCAGACGTGGTCCCCACCGGGAACGACCCCGGACGGATGGTGACCAGGTAGGAGCCGGCAGAGCGGAACGCCGAGCGGGCGAACATCTTGCCGCTGTAGACCTGGCGCACCACTTTCACTGCCGGTCCGTCGAGAAGGACGTCGACACAATCGGTGGCCAAGGGATGGCCGGTGCGCACGGCCAAGGCGGGAGCGAGATCCATGGACCAGGCCGTGTGGCCCAGTAGGACGAGCAGCGGGCTTCGCTCCGCCAAGAAGGCGCCGAGGACGTCGGCGTAGGCGTCCGGATCGAAGTGCTCCAGCCGGTCGTCCTCGTACACCACGATCTCGTCCGCCCGGCCCTCGAGCGCACCGACGAGTCCGTCGGAACCGGCGCAGAGCAGCGCCGCCACGACCTGGTGCCCGTGGGCCCGGCCCAACTCGCTGGCCTTGCTCAGCATCTGCAACGTGACTTCGCGCACCTGCCCCTCGCGGTGCTCCGCCACTACGACTATCTCAGCCATTGGAGCCTCCCACCTTCTCGCGGATGATCGCGAGGATCTTCGCGGCTATCGCCGGGCCGTCGCCCTCGAGCATCTCCGCCGCCCCGGTCTCCGGCGGCAAGTACATCTCTTCCAGCATGAGATCGGGGGTCAGATCCGCGGAGGTCAGGCCCAAAGAGTCAGGCGAAGCCACCTCGATGTCGATCTTCGCCGCCCGGCGGATCCCCATGATCGACACGTAGCGAGGTTCGTTGATTCCGGTCTGCACGGAGAGGAGAGCAGGCAGAGGCAGGGAGCACAGCTCCTCCTGGCCTCCATCGAGCTCCACGGTGGCTTCCGCGGTGCTCCCGTTCACCGACAGTCCGTTGACGACGGCGGCATGGGGAAGATGAAGGCGCTCGGCCAGAAGCGGCCCGACGACGCCGTGGTTCATATCGTCGGCCTGCACACCCGTGAGTACCAGATCGTGGGGCAGCGGCTTCACGGCGGCCGCCAGCAGCGCGGCCGTCACCGAGGCATCGAGCGTCAGGTCGCCGGGGTCTACGCGCACTGCCCGATCGGCGCCCATGGCCAGGCACCGCCGGAGCACCTCCTCGTCTTCCTCGGAGCCCACGGTGACGGCTGTGACGCTGCCGCCCGAGGCCTCCT
>JADGPI010000032.1 GCA_017882525.1 Thermoleophilia bacterium | reverse complement strand
CGCACGCCCGCATGAGTCCGCGCAGGAGCTTGTCCGGGTGGAAGAGCTCCGTGGTGCCGTCGCGCTTGACGACCGTGATGGGGATCTCTTCGATCTTCTCGTAGGTAGTGAAACGCTGGCCGCATGCGACGCATTCGCGGCGGCGTCGCACGGCGTCTTTGCCCTCGGTGTCGCGAGAGTCGACGACACGAGTGTCAAGGAGTCCACAGAACGGACAGTTCATCGGCGAAGCATCCCCCATGCGTCCCGGCGACCCGGGAGGTTTTCCCGCCCCTCGTCCTCAAAGTCCGACCACGGCCCCTGAGAGCGTACATTCCTTAGTCATGCGCCCCTGCCGTTCACCCGGCCTCGCCGGCTACACAATCCAAGCGTGGGCTCACCCTTAGCCGCCAGGCAGGGCAGCAAGACTCGAGAAATACACACAAGATATTGTGTCTGACGGAATGCTAACACACCATATGTTGACGTGGCAATAGGACTACGGGGCCTCGCTGAGTCTTGGTGATCGGCGGCAAGACGGCCGATCAGACCCGAACCAGGCGGCTCCGGGTGGTCAGCCAGCACTCGATTCTGGCGGACTTTCCCGTCCGCCCTTGGAGTCCATCTCGTCTCAGACGGAGCATCGCCTCCGGACAACCGCGCGCGCCGGCGAGCAGCGGAGCCGCGCCGGCTGGACTCCCAAGCTCTCGACGGGCATAATCCAAGCGTGGAAGCGCACGTTCTTATCGTGGAAGATGACCCCTCTCTGCGCGAGATCATCCGGCTGGGCCTCGAAGTGGAAGGCTTCAGCGTGGTCACGGCGGGAGATGGCCCGTCCGCTCTGTCTCTCTTCACCTCCGAAAGCCCCGACCTCGTACTTCTCGACATCATGCTCCCGGGCAAGGACGGCTTCGAGGTTTGCCGTGAGTTACGCAAGACGTCTCTCGTGCCGATTGTGATGCTCACGGCTCGGGCTTCCACGGTGGACATCATCGTGGGCTTGGAATCCGGCGCCGACGACTACGTTACCAAGCCCTTCGAGTTTCCCGAGCTTGTAGCCCGCATACGGTCGGTGCTGCGCCGCGCTTCACTCCGTCCGTTGTTCCCCATCGCGAACATCGAGGCATCCCTTGCCAGAAGCGAGCCCGAAGTCCCGCTGATCGCCGGCACGCAGAGCCGGCCCCCCGCGGCCGCTCCCCCGGAAGTGGTCGTGCTCGGTCCCCTTGGCATCGACCCGGCTGCTCACGCCGTCCGTCGCGACGGCAAAGAACTCGCACTGACGGTGACTGAGTTCCGCCTCCTCTATGAACTGGCCAGGCACGCGGGACAGGTTCTCACCCGTGAGCAGCTTCTGGAGTTGGTGTGGGGTTACTCCTACCTCGGCGACAGCCGGCTGGTAGACGTTCACGTGCAGAGGCTCCGGGCCAAGGTCGAGCAGGATCCCACCAACCCCGAGCTGATATTGACCGTGCGGGGGGTGGGTTATCGGGCGGAGCGGCATGAGTCCTGAGCGGCGGTGGCCGCTTCCTCGGCTGGCCTGTCCACGTGGCTGAGATGACTGACCCCGGCTCGCGCCGCCCGGACAAGACTCGTCCGCAGGGCACGTTGCGGGGCTTGACCACCCCGAGACGTTCCCTGCGCCGCCGGGTGGCGCTCGCATTCGCGGCGGCGGTGGCCGTCACGGCGCTGGGCCTTTCACTATCCGCATACTACTCGACCAAGATCGCTCAACAGGACGACGCCCTCCAGAAGGCCCTTTCCCAGTCCCGATTCAATTTTGGTCTTGCCGACACAGTGCTGCCGTCCGTTCCCACCGATGACGACAACATACGTCTCTTGAATCGCCTGCTGATCCGAGGTGATTTCTCGACTCTCATCGACACCGGCACGAAGACCTTCAATGGAGGAGCCCAATTTGTGGCTCTTTCGCTCATCAGCCCGGAGCTCCGGGCTGCAGTGTCGGCTCACAGGATCGCGTACCAGAATGTTTTGGTCGGCGGCGATCCCAGTATTGTCGTCGGGGGACAAGTTAGGGCGAGCGGACTTCAGCTGTACTTCTTCTATTCTCAAAAGACAAGACTCGCGGAGTTGCGAGGCTTGCGGACTATCTTGCTTGCCGCCGGAGCCATACTGGTTGTCTTGGGCGCTTTTGTCGGGTCTTTCCTAGCCAGAAGGCTTTTCCGCCCGGTGGGAGCGGCGAGCGTGGCTGCCGCGCATATGTCGGAGGGAGACTTGGACATCCGCCTTCCTGCGGGGAGCGATGAGTTCGGGGTCTTGGCTGCGTCGTTCAATCGCATGGCAGAGAACCTGCAGGCCAAAATGGGCGATCTGGAGGCGGGCCAGGCTCGGGAGCGTCGCTTCGCCGCGGATGTCACCCATGAGCTCCGCACCCCTATCGCGGCCCTGGTGGGTGAAGCATCCTTGCTGAAAGCGAAGCTCGAAGCCCTCCCGGACGGGACGGTTACTCCAGAGTTTAAGAGGGTAGCCCAGCTGGTGACCACGGATATCGCCCGGCTAAGGCTTTTGGTCGACGATCTGCTTGAGATCAGCCGGTTGGACGCAGGCGCCGCCGAGCTAGTGATGGAGCCGGTCGACCTTCGCGAGTTCCTGGAACGGGTGAAAGCTGCACATGGATGGCCGCGGGAGGTGGAGATCCTTTCCTCGCCCACCAAGCCTCGTGCAACAGAAAAGCCTGGCACCACACCGCCCGACGATTCCGCGTCCACAAGCCATCCCCTGGTCTTCCAGGCCGACAAGCGGCGTTTGGAGCGGATCATGGTGAACCTCGTTGAGAACTCACTTCGTCACGGCATTCCGCCTGTGCAAGTCGAGACTTGGTCCTCGTCGGATGAAGTCTTCGTGAGCGTGACAGACCACGGGGCCGGCATTCCCACTGAACACCTTCCCCACATCTTCGAGCGCTTCTACAAGGCAGACCCCAGCCGGGCCGCCAGTCGCGGGAGTGGTCTGGGCCTGGCCATCGCGCGCGAGAACGCACGGCTTCTGGGCGGCGAGTTGACAGCGGGGGCAGCCCCCGGTGGAGGGGCGCGCTTCCTTCTCGCGCTTCCCGGCAAGCTCCCGGCGCCCTAGCCGCAGCGAGGCGTTCGCCCGAAAAAGTGAATGATTCCGGGCGGATTCCGGCAAGATTCCGGCCTGGTTCGTAGCGGCGAAACGCGCGATCGAGTTTGGCGTTGCTTCTTCTTGTCCAGGCTCACTGTGACCCTTTCGTTACAGAAGCGCCGCAGGTCCGTGACGGTGCGGGTCAAACATAAAAACGGGTAGGCGATTCCACGAACAGCCCGAGTCCGCGGGACGAAGCGCCGAGCAACACCGCGCCGGTCGCTACGACTGACAAGGCTGACAAGAGGAATCTGAAAGGGCGACGAATGGGACGTCTGAAAGGCAAGCTTCTCGGATACCAGCCCCAGAGAGGGACCGCGCCTGATTTGCGAGAGGCCCCAGTCCAGAGACGCCCCGGATCGCCCAAGAGCCCGGTGCCTGCTTCCGCATTGATCACTGCTTTCTTGCTCATCTCCGGTCTTGTGGCGCTTACTCTGGGAGTCGTCGGGTGCGGCACCAGTGGTACCGTTGGTGATGCGGGGACCATCAGCACTACCGGTGGCACCGAGACCACAACCACCAGCACCACCGAGCCGCCTCAGCAGACGACGACCACAAGCGTCACGATAGTGCCGACTACCACGACTTTGGCCGACAACATGATGACCGTTACCGTCTACTTTGTTAAAGGAGAGAAGATCGCGGCGGCACACAGGGTGATCTTGAAGACGCTGGAGGTCGGCAAGACCGCTATGCTCGAACTGCTCGACGGCCCCACGAGCAACGAGACCGCGGCCGGGATGACCTCGGCGGTCCCGACGGGAAGTACGTTCCTGGGGCTCGACATCAAGAACGGTGTGGCCACGGTGAATCTCTCCAAGGAATATGCGTCCGGCGGTGGCAGTCTTTCCATGGCCCTCCGCCTGGCTCAAGTGGTCTACACGCTTACCCAGTTCTCCACCGCTCATACGGTGAACTTCGAACTCGACGGTGTGCCGGTGGACGTGTTCGGCAGCGAAGGAATAATCCTAAACCACCCCGTTGGCCGTGCTGAATACGAGGACGTAACCCCGGCCATCTTCGTGGAGTCGCCCACGGTCGGAGATACCGTGAACAGCCCCGCTCGCATCACGGGCACAGCCAACACCTTTGAGGCCAGCTTTATTGCGCAGATCAAGGACGAGGCCGGCGCCACCATCGCCGAGCAGGTTGTCACTGCCAACTTGGTGGCCGGGCAACGCGGCATGTTCGACTTGCCCTTGCCCTACAAATTGGGCAAAGCCGGCAATGGCTCGCTGGTGGTCTTCGAAGAATCGGCCAAGGACGGAACTCCGATCAACCTAGAGGAGATTCCCGTACGACTAGAAAAATGATGCTCTTGACATAGGCCCCCCTTCGCGTTCTGGGCCGCTCCTCATTCGGGATCAACCGGCTTGCCCCCGCTGGCCCGAGGAGCGGCCCGACTTTTTGTCGGAGCGCCCTTAGCCTGAGCCCCGCTTGTCGCTCCGCCCTTTCTTGGGGCGCAGTCTCGCTCGTTGATATCTTTGGAGTGCCAGAGTAGCCTGCAGTCGACTCGACACGCCGAGCTTGCGGAATATGTGGTTGGTGTGAGTCTTCACAGTCTTCTCGGTGATAAAGAGCTTCGAGCCGATCACCTTGTTCGGCAAACCGAGGGCGACCATCTTCAGCACTTCTTTCTCGCGATCTGTGAGCTCTTCGATGCGCCTTAGTACGGCCTCGTCCACCTCTGATTCCTGAGTGGCAGCGGGTAGACCCAGGGTAAGCCGGCCTTTTCTCGGAGGTCCGAGCCGAACATCTGTTGGATAGACGGGCCCATCTGCCAGTTCGAAGAAGTATGCCTGAAGCCGGCTGGGAAGCAGCGGGACAATGCGGTGCCGAGCAAAGGTGCCGGCCCCAAGACGATCGCACAGAGCCAAGATCGGCGTCGCGACTCGCGCCTCCTGGCTGAAGAAATGGATGTGTTCGTTTTGCGAGGCAAGCTTCATGGCCTCGGCCAACATGCGGGAAGCCTGTTGCTCGCCCCCCGCGTTGGCATGCAGCCAGCCAAGATAAAAGAGTGCCGGGGCAAGGGAGCCGGTCAGGTTCCACCGCCTGCTGATCCTTACGGCTTCCTCCAGCATCGGACGCGCTTCTGAAAACCGCTCAGCAACCACCAAATCCATCCCGACGGCACCTATGGCTCTAGCTCTTTCAAAGACCGACAGGCCGTTGTCACCCAAGATTTCGTGAGCAATGCTGTGATGTTGGATAGCCTGCTGCGGGTTCTTGTTGCGGCGGCACAGATCTCCCAGCATGTCTTGCGCCCACACTATCTCCTCCGCATCTCCCGCCTTGCGACCGAGTTGCTCCGCTTCTTTGATCTTGAGTAGCGCCGGGCGGTACTGCCATCGGGCAAGGCAGACCGCCGCCTGGTTGAGAAGCGCTGACATCTCAAGAAGAGCATAGCCTCTGGTGTGGACAAGGCGCAGAGTCGCGTCGGCGTACCGCTG
>JADGPI010000233.1 GCA_017882525.1 Thermoleophilia bacterium | reverse complement strand
GTATACCAGTGAGCCTTCCAGTCATGGATGATGCCGAGCCGCATACCTCCGGGATGAACTTTCTGACCCACCTGCTACGACTCCTTTTTCTCGTCGACACACACGGTGATGTGACTCGTCCGCTTGCGTATACGAGTCGCCCGGCCCATGGCGCGGGGCTTGAAACGCTTGATCGTGGGCCCGCCGTCTACATAGGCCTGGATGACGTAGAGGTCGTCGGCGTCCAGGTCGTGGTTGTTCTCAGCGTTGGCCACGGCAGAAGCCAGGACTTTGCCCACCACTTTCGCGGCCACTCGAGAATGCAGAGCCAGGATAGCCTTAGCTTCGGAGACCTTCTTGCCACGGATGAGCGTGGCCATCTCGCCGGCTTTGCGCGGCGCGATGCGCACGTATTTGGCGGTAGCGTTGACCATGGCCTACTTCTTCCTCATGCGGCGCTCTTTGTTGCCCCCGTGCCCACGGAAGGTCCGGGTCAGCGCGAACTCGCCCAACCTGTGCCCCACCATGCTCTCGCTCACGTAAACCGGCACGTGCTTGCGGCCGTCGTGGACCGCAATCGTGTGCCCGACCATCTCCGGATAGATGGTGGATGCGCGGGACCACGTCTTGAGCATGCGTTTGTCGCCGCTCTCGTTCATGGCCTCCACGCGCTTCATCAGCTTCGCTTCGACGAAGGGAGCTTTTTTGCTTGAACGTGCCACAGTTCTCTACTACCTCCCTTTTCCGCTTCGCCTGACGATGTACTTGTTCGAGGGCTTCTTCTTCTGACGGGTCTTGTGGCCGAGCGTGGGTACGCCCCACGGGGTCACTGGGTTACGGCCCGGAGGAGTGGAGCCCTCGCCGCCGCCGTGCGGGTGGTCGACCGGGTTCATGGTGGTGCCACGGACGCCCGGACGGATACCTCTCCAGCGACTGCGGCCGGCCTTGCCGGTCGTCAGGTTCTCGTGCTCTGCGTTGCCGATCTCCCCGATGCTCGCCCGGCAGTTGATGTGGATCATGCGCATCTCACCCGAGGGTAGCCGGAGGATCGCGTAGGAGCCCTCCTTGGCCATGACCTGGGCGGAGCACCCCGCCGAGCGCGCGATCTGGCCGCCGCGGCCGATGTTCATCTCTACGTTGTGGACCACGGTGCCCACCGGGATGTTGCGCAGAGGAAGCGCGCAGCCTACCTTGATGTCGGCTGCCGACCCAGCTTCGATCACATCGCCCACGGACAGGCGGTTGGGCGCCAGGATGTACCGCTTATCGCCGTCCGCGTAGAAGACCAGCGCGATGCGGCTGTTGCGGTTCGGATCGTACTCGATAGAGGCGATCTTGCCCGGCACGCCGTCCTTGTCACGCTTGAAATCGATGATCCGGTAAAGCCGTTTGTGGCCGCCGCCCTGATGCCGCGTGGTGATGCGGCCATAGTTGTTGCGGCCGCCCTTACGCTTCACCGGAACGGTCAGTGACTTCTCCGGCTCACTCTTCGTGATCTCATCGAAGGCAGGCGTAGTGACGAACCTGCGTCCAGGAGATGTCGGCTTGTAGCTCTTGATAGCCATGTCTCTCTTACCGCTTCCCTTCTACTACGCTGCGCCGAAGAACTCGATGCGGTTGCCGGGAGCGAGCTCTACGACGGCCTTCTTCCACCGTCGCGTGGTGCCTGCATGTGCCCCCCGACGCTTCGGCTTCGACTTCACGTTGATCGTCTGCACGCCGATGACCTTCACTTTGAAGATCTCCTCCACAGCCGCCCGGATATGGGGTTTGGTGGCGTGTTGGTTGACCTCGAACGAGTACCGGTTCGTATCGATGGCCCGGTAGCTCTTCTCGGAGATGATGGGCCGTACGATGATCTGCCTGGCATCCATCAGGACACACTACCTTCCGCTACCCCGCGCTCAAGGAAGGCGACGGCGGCTTCGGTGAACAAGAGGCTCTTCGCCCAAACGTAGTCTTGCACCTCGGCATCGCCGATGGCGAGTACCCGGGTGCCGGCGACGTTGCGGAAGCTCTTCTGCGCGGCGATCTCCTCCGGGCCCACCAGGACCAAGATGGGATAGTCGAGCTTCGTCTTCGCGAGGATGTCGGCTGCCCGCTTCGTGGAGGGCTCCTCAAAGCCGATATCGGCGAGCACGCGAACGGTGCCGCCCGTCACCAAGTCGGCCAAAGCCATGCGGAACGCCTGGACTTTGACCTTCTTGTTCACCTTCGTCGCGTAGCTCCTGGGGATGGGCGGGAATGCCACCCCGCCACCGATCCATTGCGGGACCTTGGCGGAACCGGCCCGGGCACGCCCCGTGCCTTTCTGCCGGAACTGCTTGGCCCCGGTGCCGGCCACCTGATGCCTGTTCTTGGCAGCAGCTGTACCCTGCCGGTGCCCCGCCAGTTCGGACACGACCACCAGATGCAGCAGACCCACATTGATCTTGTCCTGCACCAGAGAAGCCGCTAGGTCGTGCTGGCCGACTACGGCGCCGTTCTCATCGATTCTGTCAATAGATGGCATACGCCTAACCCCTGATCACGACCAGGGAACCCTTGCTCCCTGGAATCGAGCCTTTCACCAACACCAGGTTCTTCTCGGGGTCGATCGCGACCACAGTGAGACCTGTCTGGGTGACTCGCACATTGCCCATCTGCCCGGGAAGCCGAGTCCCGGGATACACACGCGCCGGGTCGGCCGAGGCTCCGACGGACCCAGGTGCACGGTGGAAGTGGGACCCATGGTATCCGGGGCCGCCGGCAAAGCCGTGACGCTTTATCACGCCTTGGAAACCCTTGCCTTTGCTCACACCGCTGACCTTGACCTTGTCGCCAGCCTCAAGAGCCGTGACGGTAACGGACTCGCCCAGCGCCAGCTCGTGCTCACCCGGCACCTCGACGAGGTGACGTTTGGGGGAGACAGCCGCTTTCTTGAGATGGCCGAGGAGGGGCTTGTTCAGCCGCTTGGCTTTGCAGTCGCCGAACGCTATCTGCGTGGCGGCATAGCCGTCCTTCTCAACGGTCTTCTTCTGGGTGACGAGACAGGGCCCGGCCTCTATGACCGTGCAGCGGACCACCGTCCCATCCGCCTCGAAGTACTGGGTCATGCCCAGTTTTGTTCCTAAGAGAGTCTTCATCACAGTTTGATCTCGATGTCCACGCCCGCGGGCAGATCCATGCGCATCAGCGAGTCCACCGTTTTGGGAGTGGGCTGATGAATGTCGATCAGGCGCTTATGGGTCCTGATCTCGAAATGCTCCCGCGAGTCCTTGTCCTTGAAGGGGCTACGGATCACGCAGTAGACGTTCTTCTCGGTGGGGAGCGGGACGGGGCCCGAAACGGTGGCGCCGGTGCGCTCCGCCGTTTCGACGATGCTCCGCGCGCTCTTGTCCACAAGCTCGTGGTCGTAGGCTTTAAGCCTTATGCGTATCTTTTGTTGCGCCACCAGCCGACTCCTACTTGTTGATCTTCGTCACGACGCCGGCGCCGACGGTGCGGCCACCCTCGCGGATCGCGAAGCGCAGCCCCTCGTCCATCGCGATCGGCGTGATCAGCTCGATCTCCATCTGGATGTTGTCCCCCGGCATCACCATCTCCGTCC
>JADGPI010000006.1 GCA_017882525.1 Thermoleophilia bacterium | reverse complement strand
CGGCTCGCCCTCGGGCTCACCTCGGCCGAGATCGACAAGGCCTGCTCGTGCATCGGCACTATCGCCGCCATCCCGAGCCTGGAAGGGGCCGATCCCCTCAAAGGCGAACCCTCAGCGCTCGCATCTTTCTACGGCGCGGGAGTGCGTCTCGTCACGCTTGCTTGGGAGGACAATGCCTTCAGCGGAACCGCTCTTGGGAGCGGGGCCGGGCTGACAGCAAAGGGCCGGGACCTTGTTCAGTCTTGCGAGGACCTGGGCGTCGTGGTCGACGTCTCCCATGCATCGGACGAGGCCTTCTGGGATGTGTGGGCGGTCAGCAGCAAGCCGTTCGTAGCCAGCCACAGCGACTGCCGCTCCCTATGCCCTCATCCGCGCAATCTTACGGACGACATGATCCGGGCGCTGGCAGAGCGGGGTGGGGTGCTTGGGATCAATCTATACCCGGCCTTCCTGTCACCGGAGTTCGCCGCTCGAGAGATCCGAGCCAACGAGGAGGCCTTCCGCACGGTGGGTGCGGGGGAGACCACCTTCGAAGAGGCGGGGAGAGCCGTCACTGCTGTTGTTGCCTCTTTGCCGAGGCCACCGCTCTCGGTCATCGTGGATCACGTGCTGCACGCCGTTAACGTCGGGGGAGAGGATTGCGTCGGTCTCGGAGGCGACCTCGATGGGGTGGACAGCCTTCCGGCCGGCATCGATGGGGTGGCCGACTATCCTCGGATCGGCGAACTGCTTCACGCGTCCGGCCTTGTCCCGGCGCAGGTCGACAAGATCTGCTACCAGAACTTCGCCCGCGTCTTTCGCGAAGTCATGGCCTAAGGGAGTCGCGTGGCGCTCTCAGCGGCAGTGGCCTCTCGCAGGCCGCGCCGCTAGTCGTTGAGGCAGGCCACGATGTCGATCTCCACCAGCATGCTCGGACGCGACAGCGACTGCGGCTGCATGAAGGTGCTTGCCGGGGGCTCCTCGATCAGACCGGGGGCATACTTCTGGTAGTACTCCTGCTCGGTGGCCCGCATGACGTCGTAGTCTTCCAGGCGCTTGAGGTAGATCACGGTCTTCACGATGTTGTCCATGGAGCTGCCGCACTCCGCGAGGGCCGCGCGGATCTTGTCCAGGGCCACGATCATCTGGTCTTTGACGTCGTCGGAGGAAACGTCGCCGGTCTCCATGGTCCGGCCGCTGGAGCCGGACAGGAACACCAAGTCACCTACCACGACCGAACGGGCGAACTTCTGCTTCTGGCCTCCGTAGACCAGGGGATACGTCTTCTTCATGCTCTTGCTCCCTCTCTCGCGTTTCCGGCCTCGCTCACTGCGGGGGTCATTCTATCTGCTCATCCATGCGCACGATGCGGAACGCCTTGCGCGCGAACGGTCGAGTCATTTGGTCGATGAATATCTGGTCCCGTTTCCACTCCTTCTTGAGAGCCTCCCGATTGAGTCCGGTCGCCTGGCGGTCGAGCTTCCCCGTCTTTTCATCGATCACCGCCCCGTAGTCCCTCTGGGCGCTCGTCGGCGAGACTAGACCGATCTCCAGGTCGTGCTCGAGATAGTCGAGGTCGCGTTCGAGCGGGTCCCCGTAGCCGCCGCCGCCCGGTGCCCGCCAGTAGAGGGTCTCCCCGGCTCGGGCGAGCTCGCCTCCCGCGCGGTCGATGGGTGTCTCGCTGCCGTCAGAATGGATGATCTTGTTCTCCCCGTGGAGACCGGGCATGCCGCCAAAGATTCCGTAGGGCGGGATCACGCACCGGTCGTTCGCGCCGCCGATCTCGCAGTCATGTCCGACCGGCCGGATCCGCATCACGCCGGATATGCCGCCCCTGAACCGGCCCGGGCCACCAGAATCGGGGTGGAATGCGTACTCGTCCACGATGAAGGGATACCTGGTCTCAAAGACTTCCATGGGTATCTGCGATACGTGCCCGCCGATCCTGGGGCCGCCGGACGCTTCAAAGCCGTCCTTGGTGGCTCTCGCCCCCCAAGCTGTGGGGTCGGATCCCAGGTACCAGGCATAGAACTCGCCAGATCTGGGGTCGAAGCCGCCCGCGATGTGCGCCGTAGCCGTCCCCGAGTCTGCCCCGATCACCCTCTTGGGGATCACCCGCGCCAAAGCTCCGCAAATCGTGTCCATGATCCTCAGAGACGTCTCGGTGTTGCCGCTCACCACGGGAGAAGGGAACTTGGCATTCACCACCAGGCCCTCGGGAGCGATGATGGTCACCGGGCGGTAGCAGCCGTGGTTCTTGGGCATGGCCGGGTCGGTAAGGCTGAACAGCGCGCAATAGGTCGCCGAGTGAGCCACGCCGAGGACGCAATTGGCCGGGCCTTTGACCTGGGGGTCGGAGCCGCTGAAATCCACCACGATCTCCGTGCCCTTCACTGTGATCCTGGCGTGGATCTTGACCGGCCGGTCCTTGTCGATGCCGTCGTTGTCGAGGTAATCCTCGAACGTGTACGTGCCGTCGGGGATCTTGTCCAACTCGGCCCGCATCAACTGCTCAGAGTAGTCCAAAGCCCACGCCATCGCCTCATGGATGTCGTCGACCCCATGCTTCTCGCACAGCTCCCGCATCCTTCTCTCGCCCAACCGGCATCCGGCCACCTGGGCTTGGAGATCGCCCCAGCTGAATTGGGGCACGCGGACATTGGCGAGAAAAAGGTCTTTCACGCCCTCGTTGAGGACGCCCTGGTCGTAGAGCCTGATAGTAGGGATGATCACGCCTTCCTGGAAGATGCTGGTGGAGTCACCGGCGAAGCTGCCCGGGTGGGCTCCCCCGATGTCTCCGTGGTGGCCCCGGGCCACCGAATAGGCGACCAGCCGGCCTTCGTGGAACACAGGCATCAGCACGTCGACATCCGGGAGGTGCGTGCCGCCAGGGAAGGGATTGTTGTGGATAAGAATGTCGTCCTTCTTGAGCCCTTCTTTGCCGAACCGCTCGATCATGGCCTGGGCGCTCATCTCCAGGGCTCCGAGGTGGACTGGGACCCCCATAGAAGACGCGACGAGCCGGCTGTCGGCGTCCAGCAACGCGGTGGAGAAGTCCAGCACCTCGTTGAAGATGGGGTGGTAGGAAGTCCGCTTGAGGACTTCAGCCATCTCCGAAGGGATGGACTCCATCAGACTGCGCAGAACGCCCAGGGTGAATGCGTCTTTGGGGGCTTCCGGTATCGGGCCGGGGGCCTCCCGGCCCGCCGCGGGCGCTTGTGCGGACCGGCCACCGGCAGGTATCTTGTCCATGGCTTTACCTCTACCTTAGGTGGAGATATCCACGATGATGTTGCCCCGTTGGTCGACCTTGCCTATCTGGCCGGGGGGTAGCATGATCGTCGTGTCCATCTGCTCAACGATCGCAGCTCCGGCCACGACATTGCCCGCTTTCAGCCTGGACCGTTCGTAGGTGGGGACGTCCACATATCCTCCGAGCTCGGGGAAATAGGCTTTGCGCCCGCCTTTGAACGCTTCCCTCGGATCCGCCGTCCCCTGCGCGATGCCGGGAGTCTCGCTCCTGGCCAGCGGGCCTGTGGCCGCCACGGTGAGTGTTATGAACTCCACGTCGGAATCCCGGGATGAGTGGCCGAAGAGGCGTTCGTGCTTTTCGTGGAACAGACCTTCCAATCTTCGCAGGGTGTCTTTGTCGATGGTCCGGACCCAATCCTCCGGCACCTCGACGGCCACCTCGTGGGCCTGTCCCAGGTAGCGCATGTCGGCCGCGTAGCTCACGATGATCCGGTCTCTCTCGAATCCTAGTTCTAGGATCCTGTTCATCGCCTCATTTGTGATCTCTTGGTATGTGTTCTGCATGCGCGCAGCGTCGGCCTGCGAAGAACGGGCTACGTACGAGCGGTGCACATCGTACCGGGCGTCGGCTGTCACGAGCCCGACGGCGGAAAACGTGCCTGGCGTGAGCGGGATCACCACCTGGGGAATGCGGAGTTCCTGCGCCATGGGGATCGCATGGATGGCTGCGGTGCCACCGGAGACCACCAGAGCGAAGTCCCGCGGGTCGTGTCCGCGCTGCACCGTCACGACCCTCATCGCTCCCATCATGCTGGCGTTCACCAGCCGGTAGATGCCATGGGCTGCCTCGGGCACGCTCATTCCCAGCTTCTTGGCGACCTTCTCTTCGATCGCCGACCGTGCCGCTCCCACGTCCACGGTCATCTCGCCGCCGAGGAAGTAGTCGGGATTGATGTAACCAAGGACGAGGTCGGCATCGGTGACCGTGGGCTCCGTGCCTCCCTGGCGGTAGCAGGCAGGGCCCGGGACGGCTCCGGCGCTTCGCGGTCCAACGTGAACGGCACCAGCTCCGTCGATAGAGATGATGCTCCCACCTCCGGCCCCGATCTCGACCATGTCCATGACCGGCGCTCCGATAAAGTACTTGCCGCCCACCCAGAACCGGTTGGTGACCTCCGGTT
>JADGPI010000232.1 GCA_017882525.1 Thermoleophilia bacterium | reverse complement strand
CTGGACCGAGGAATTCTTACGCGCGAAGTCCACACTCTTCGAGGGGTATTTCTGTCGAAAATCCCGAGAAAATCAGGCTCAATCACGTTTTTTGACGGACACTAGACCGACTTTTCGTAGTTGAAAGCCTAAGAAGTTGACTGTCGCGCTAAAATTGCCTGGATTGACTATCTTCCCAGTCGCCAGGAGTTCTCTCACGATGCCGGGCAAGGCGGCCAAGATCACCATCACCGAACGTCAGCAGGACCTCCTTCAGACCTTCTCCCGTTCCGTCACCGCAGCCTCGCGGCTCCGGCAACGCGCCGCGATCATCGTCCTGGCCTTCGACGGCCTTCTCAATGAAGACATCGCCCAGAGGGTCGGCTTGACACACCGCCAGGTCGGGCGCTGGCGACGGCGCTGGGCCGACGCGTGGGACCGACTCGTTGATCTCGAGTGTTGCGAGTCCCGCGCCGTCTTGCGACGCGCCATCGAAGCGGTCCTCAGCGACGAACCACGCCCCGGCGCCCCCGGCAAGTTCACCCCCGAGCAGGTCACCCAGATCTTGGCCGTCGCTTGCGAGCCGCCCGAGAAGTCCGGCCGGCCCATCACTCACTGGACGGTCCGGGAGCTGACTGATGAGGTGATCCGGCGGGGCATCGTGGAGTCGATCTCGCCGTCGCAAGTGAGCCGCTACCTTCACGAGGCCGCGTTGCAGCCCCACAAGAGCCGGTATTGGCTGAACACCACCGAGGAGGACCCGAAGGTCTTTGCCCGCCAAGTCGAGGCCGTCTGTGACACGTACCGTGAGGCGCCGGCGTTGGAGAAGAGCCGGGGCACTCACACGGTGTGCGTGGACGAGATGACGGGCCTGCAGGCGCTCGAGCGTAACGCCGCCGCCAAGCCGATGATCGAAGGGAAGCCTGAGCTGATCGAGGCCGAGTACACGCGGCACGGGACGATTTGCCTGATCGGGAACTTCGAGGTGACGACGGGGGAGCTGATCGCGCCGACGCTGGGAGCGACGCGGACCGAGGACGATTTCGCCGGCCACATCGAGCGGACGGTGGCGACGGACGCGGAGGGTCCTTGGGTCTTCGTGGTGGATAATCTGAACATCCATTGCTCGGAGAGTTTGGTGAGTCTGGTGGCCAAGGCTTGCGAGATCACGACGGGGTTGGGTAAGAAGGGTGTGCGCGGGGTGCAGAAGTCGATGGCGAGTCGTCGCGCGTTCTTGTCGGAGCGTGGCCACCGGATTCGGTTCGTGTACCTGCCGAAGCATAGTTCGTGGCTGAACCAGATCGAGGTGGTCTTCGGTGTGATCATGCGGAAGGTGGTTCGTAGAGGATCGTTCACCTCTGTGAATGACTTGCGTGAGAAATTGTTGAACTTTATCGATTACTTCAATCGGGTGTTCGCCCATCCCTTCCGGTGGACGTACACAGGTCGTCCGCTGATTAAGGCAGCGGCGTAAACCTGGGCAAGAGAGTAAGCCAGGAGACCCCTTTTGCCTCATTGACTTTCAACTATGCTCATTCTACCGAATTGCAGGTTTGGGGTTCCTGAAGCCCATCAGCGAGGTCGATGCCATCAGGTTGTGGAGCCAATGCTCATGGTAGCGTTTGCCGTTGAGCCGATGGGCTGGACTCTCGAAAGCACGAGGGCACTTGCCCCGCGGCGCGTATGGCCGGAAGTTTTGCAGCAACGCCCAGCCCCGCAGCCGCGCCTCGGACGAGCCCTGATGGCCGTGCAGGCCCCGGCCGGCGTACATCAGCCGGCACAGCCGGTTCATCGGCCGGTCCACCGCGTTGCTCGTCCGATGGCATCCCGGATGGTCATAGGCCACCGCGTACGCCTCCGTCTTGGCCCACAGCTTCTCCACCATCTCGCGCACCGCGGCGGTCCAGGTCCGGGTGGCACACCAGCGCTGAAGTTCGCCCATCAGGCGGCGGAACTCCTCTACGGTGGCGGCCCGGTAGACGTCCCACACCCGGCGGTGCAGGTCGCGGGCCTTGCGGCAGCGGTCGCGGATCTTGAGGAACCCGTGCAGGAAGCAGAGCACCACCGCGATCGAGGGGAACAACGAGCTAAAGGCGTTCCGCGTCGCCGCCCAGCCGTCGGTGTTGACCGTCTCGGGGGCGTACTCCGGTTCGACGTCGCGTGCCTCGGCGGCGAAGACGCCGTAGGCTTCGCGGAGATGCGCGTCATCGGCGGTGGCCGTCAGCGCCACGCCCAGCAGGCAGCCGCCGCCGACGGTCGTGGCAACGTAGCCCTTCTGGCCGGCCCAGTCGGCGTGATGCTCATCCGCCGCCAGGTGCACGGGCAATCGGGCCGGGTCGCGGACGGTCGTCCCCACCAGGCTGCTGTGCCCCAGCCGCTCGACGAGGCGATGCCAGTACATCTCGCTGTGGCCGAAGCCGATCTTCAGCAGCCACGGTGGGACGCCGTGCGCCGCCAGGAGCAACGGATAGGCCAGCTCATCGACGGTCCCGGTCATGAAACCGGCGATGAAGCTGGGGCGGAGCCAGTAGGAGACGTCATCGGCGGTGACGATCTTCCGCAGCTTCAGGCCGGGGAGCTTGCGCGACGGGCGTCCGAAGCCGTGCAGGCGATAGCCGCGGTCGAAGCCGGCGGGGAACAACTCCGGGGCCGAGCCGGCGCATTCCGCGACGAACGCTCGGATGCGTTCGGTATCATGCCAGATTTCGTCGTACTGCTGACGGGTTATGGGGATGACGATCTGTTTGGCGCCACGCGGCGGTTGCGACGGTTGGGGCTTTCGTTCACGATTGACTGGCCGGGTGTTCGGTCGCGCGTCCATTTTCGCATCCTCATTCTGTGGTAAGAAAAAGGATGACGAAAATGTCGCCGGCTGGACACCCGGCACTTCAATACCTGCAATCCGGTAGAGTCAGGAAAACCACTACGTCCCGACGCGCGGCAAGGCCGCCCCCAGCGTCCTCACGTTCTTCGCTCAGGCCGTGAAGTCCAGGCTCTTGTGCGACTCGGACGCCACCGTCGATCGTGGGCGG
>JADGPI010000231.1 GCA_017882525.1 Thermoleophilia bacterium | reverse complement strand
GAAGGTCGCCACGACGAGTCGTCACCGCCATCAGGTATCCCGCGGCTTTCGCTGCGGCGGCTACTCGCTGGTCGTAGTCGCCCCCAGGGTAGGAGAGTGCGGCCGGGACCTGGCCGACTTCGGCCGCGATCGCAGCTCGGGACTGGGTGAGCTCGGCGGCAAGGTCGGCGTCCGCTAGTGTGTCCAGGTTCTGGTGATGAACCGTGTGCGACTCGATAGCCATGCCGTCGGCGTGCATGGCTCGAAGATCAGCCCACGTCATGTATCCCGGCTTGCCCACGGCGCCCGTTATCACGAAGAAAGTGGCGGCGAAGTGGTGGGCGTGCAGGATGGGAAAAGCCACCGTGTAGTTGTCCAGGTAGCCGTCGTCAAAGGTGAGGGCTACGGGGTTCTTCGGCAAAGGCTCAAGACCGGCCATTCCCGCATATACCTGCTCGAGAGTCACCGGTTGGTAGCCATGCGAGACCAGGTAGTCCAACTCGGTTTTGAACGTCTGGGTATCAAGAGTCAGCCTCTTGCCCCAGGGACCGCGCACCGGGCGGCTGTCTACGGCGTGAAACTGCAGGATCGGAAGCTTGATTGGGGTGGCGGACGCGGGCAGAGTCTCCGGGAGCCTGACGCCGTCACTGAGAATGGGCACCGGGGCAGGCACGGACGGGAAAGAGGGGACCGTGCTCGTCGTAGTGGACGCCGGAATCGCCGGGGTGGATGCTCCGCGAGCTGCAACGGATGCGGTGGTCGTCGGAGTGGAATGGGCCGCAACATTCCCGTGGCTGGAGAAGAGAACCGCTGCCCCGGCCGTCACCGCCGCGACCGCGATGATGGCGAGGGTCATCTTCTCCCAAGGCCGCACTAGGGCTTAGGAATGGGGATCATCGACTCGGCCATGGCCAGCATGTCCTTCTCGTTCAGGTTGTAGGAGAGGGTATTCGACACCCAGTAGAGCACTCCATCTGTCTTCCACCAGACGTGATCCACCTTCTGGCTCGTTCCAACCACCGTGAAGGTGACGCCGCCCTGCTGCACCTCCCGGCCTGGGCTCGCCATTGGGGCGTCCAGCCAAGTGGTCTCGGTGATGCCTAGGTACTGATCCTCGCGCTGGTAGCGATAGATCATTTTCAGGGCCGGCTTGGTAGCTCCACCCACCTGGATGTCGTAGGTGCCGCCCTTCTGCGGCATGCGGTCGGAGTACCTATAGCCGGGTGGGATATACCCGGGTCCCTCGAGCGCAAACGGGATCATGCCGGCGAGCGCCTTCCACTCGCTGCCGTTCGGCATGGTATCGATGCTGGTAGCGATCACTGGGGCGGGAGATGACGTCAGGCTGGAGGCTGTGGCCGACGTTCCCGTGCTCGATCCCACCGAGTGGCTCCCTGCACTGGATGGAGGTGTCAAGAAGTCGGTGACCGCCTGCCTGATGGTCGCCTGGCTCGCAACCACGTAGGAGACTCCATCTATGGTCGGCGTGGATCCGGTGATCCTCACCTGGCGGATGCGGTCCCCGTTCAACTTCACCCCCCAATAGGCGAGCTTGAGGATGTCATTAGCGCTCAAGTCGGTGCCCACATTGGCAAAGAGGGCGTTCACCAGGCCGGGCAGTCTGAAAAGAAGACTGGGGCCGAGCGCGGTGACCTGCTCCTTTAGGAGGGCAAGGAAGCGTTGCTGGCGCTCGATGCGACCGAAGTCACCGTTCAGGTCGTGCCGGAAACGGACGTACTCGAGGGCGTTATGCCCGTTCAAGAGCTGGTATCCCGGTGAGAGCTTGATCAGCTCATAGTTGGGGTCGTCGTTGTAATAGCGACGGTCGACATCCACATAGACACCGCCCAAGGCGTTGGTGAGATCTTCGAAGGCGCTGAAGCTCGCCTCTACGTAGTGGTTGATGTTGATCCCGGTCAGCTCTTTGACCGTGGTTATGGAAAGAGCGGCGCCTCCGTAGGCATACGCGGCGTTGATCTTGTCGAGACCACGCCCCGGTATGCTCACCCGCAGATCTCGTGGGACGGAGAGGATGGACAGGTAGTTCTGGCTGGGGTCGACATGCACCAGCATGAGCGTATCGGAGCGCCCGTTGGCCTCGTTACCTCGGTTGTCCGACCCCAAGACCAGGATGTCCATGGCATCCGGAGACTCGGGCACCGGCGGGGAGCCCGGCACGGAGGTGGAAACCAGCGCGGTCTTGGGCTTGGTGCTGAGAGCTGTCTTCGCGGCGGCGTCCACCCGGGCGTTGGCCTTGGCCACTACATGGTGGAACCAGACGTAGGAACCGCCGGAGAGAGCCAGAGCCAATACCACGAAACCTGCGATCACCCAGAGCAGGATGCGCAGCCAGCGGCGCTTGTGTGGAGCCTCCACCTGATAGACGTTGTAGGGCTTGTGATTCAGCGGTCGGTCCTTCCTGGAATCCGGCGACAATATCCCGGGTCGGGCATCTGCCGGCAGTTATCTGCATTCCCTTGGCTGCCCACCGAGTCTTGAAGACTAGCAGGGGACCATGAAAGGAAGATGAGCGACTAGAACACCAGTTCTGGCCAGGGCATCGACGGCTGCGGCTGATAGCCTTGACGCCTGAGGCCAGCTGGGCAGAGCAAGCGGTGACTGTGCCGACGACTCTGCCCTGGGCCGACGCCAGGGTGAAACCCGGGATCAGTCCAGGCCTTGGCCTTCTGGCTCACTCGGCACCGCGGTCGACTTGCCAGGGGTCGGAC
This sequence comes from Thermoleophilia bacterium, assembly GCA_017882525.1. Classification (GTDB taxonomy): domain Bacteria; phylum Actinomycetota; class Thermoleophilia; order RBG-16-64-13; family RBG-16-64-13; genus Chersky-299. Next base: position 3,947 of record JADGPI010000231.1, on the reverse strand, counting down.
CGGCGGTCGCTGCCCCAGGACACCATGGCCTCATCGTGATCACTTCCGGCGGGGCAGAGCGGCAGCCGCCTCAAACACTCTGATCATCGCCTCTCCCCCGCGCGGCGCCGCGAAGGGCAGGCACTGAAGCGGCTCGTCGCGTACTTCGGGTGAGAGCTTCTCGCGAGCGCACGCACAGCTCTTCGAGCGGCAGAGAAGCAGCCTTTGTCGCGGCGCTTCTTCGGGCGGCTGGCTTTCTAGGAAGTCTCGTCAAGGAAGGGCATCGACTGCTTCCAGCTGGCCCGGTAGCACTTCTGCCACAGAACGGTGCCGTCGAGATCAGCGGAAAGAGTCAAGATTCCGCCCTCAAGACAGTGCTCTCGCGGAATCCTGAACGGAAGTCGGTTATAGACGATCTTGCTCTCCTCGAACACCCGATGCGCCGTGTCCCCCGAGCCCAACGAACAGGCCAGGTTTAGCTGAGGCATGCGTTTGAGGGGTGGTTCTATTCTGACGGTAATGTCGATCGCGACAAACCCTGGTGGCTCCCCAGGGGTGCTGACGTCGCTTGAGAGCCCAACCACGGGCGGACCTCTCTGGATGAGCCTCATGTTCTCCCCTTCTCACTCACTCCAGCGCGAGCGTCTTGTTGCGGGGTGGCAGAACGCCAAGCGGCATGAGCAAAGGCTATCACAGGAGCCACGGCACACTGAGCTGCGCAAAAGGGGGCCAACACCATCGGGACATGGTGATCGGTTGGCCCGGACGGTAGCGCAATCCTCTCGCGCACCTGATGTCAAGTGATCAGCCCGGCTGTTACATTCGCGGGACCATCGGCGATGTCTTCCGTGGAACCACCTTCGACGGCCGCCTACTCCCACTCGACCTGCGTAATAGCCGAACTGAGCGCTTCTGCAACAAGAATCCCCAAGCAAGTCCTTCGTGGACGGTCCCCGGCAGAAGGTCTAGCCTCGGCCAATCAGAGGCATGTTCGTGGCCATCACCGTTATGAACTGAACGTTCGCGTCCAGCGGCAGGCCCGCCATATAGAGAACGGCGTCGCTGACGTGGCGCACGTCGATCTGCGGCTCGGCCAAGATCGAGCCATCGGCCTGCAGAGCGCCTTTGCCGAAGGCGTCCGAGAGCTCCGTAGCTGCATTGCCTATGTCGATCTGACCGCAAGCGATCCCGTAGGCGCGCCCCTCGAGCGAAATCGCCTTTGTGAGACCGGTGATCGCATGTTTGCTGGCGGTATATGCGACTGCATGAGGTCGTGGGCTTTGCGCGGAGACCGATCCGTTGTTAATGATGCGGCCACCTCTCGGCTGCTGCTCCTTCATCACTCGAACGGCCTCTCGTGCACAAAGGAAGGCACCAGTCAGATTGGTATCTACGACAAGCTTCCATTGCTCAAGCGACATATCCTCGATCGGAGCTGAGGCGCCGAAGGTGCCGGCGTTGTTGAACAGCAGGTCTATTCGGCCGAATTCCTCGCACGCACGCTTGAAGAGGTGCTCGACCGAGGCCTCTTGCGTGACGTCTGTCGGTACCACGAGTCCTTGGGATTCGCGGCCGGCCAGGGTCGCAAGGAGCGTTTCCTCTCGGCGGCCGGCCAAAACTACCTGATACCCCTCGCAAAGAAGTGCACTGGAAACGGCCCGCCCTATGCCGGAGCCTCCGCCCGTAACAACCGCGACTCGGCTATGCTGATTCATTGCTCACCCACCAATGGTCGCCTCAGAAACGAGATCCTTCGGGACGCGACAGCCACGACCGTCTTGAGCCGTGAATCCTCACCCCTCAGGCAGCTCCTCTCGTATCGGGTGCTTGCCGTCAGCGTGAGGGAACTGGCTCATTATATGCGTTCAGAATGGTGCCAACCATCTTGTACATGCCGGCTATCTTCTCCGCGAGCTGGTCGGTCACGGCCCCAAGGGGCAGAGAATCCGACGTACCGCGCCCGCCGGAGACAATCCGGCGCGCAGCCCCTATTATTGGGGCATGGAGAATCACGACACTCTTTCGTCCGACAGGGGCCGAAAGAGACAAGCCCGGTGGAGTCGTCTGGGGGCTTCGACAGCCCAAAATGGCCCCATTTGGCTCATCAGCTTCGTTGTCCTCGTGAGCGGGGCTTTCACGCTCTTTTATGCCCTGCTCGGCCGCTACCCGGTGCCTGCCGGCCTGGCTAACCCGCTGGCACCCACCAGCGTCTTTCACTGGCACCGGGCATTGGAGATAGTGCAAGGTTTCGGCTTTGTCTACCTGTCTTTTCACCTCATTCGCCGCCGTCGGCTGGCTTGGGGCCTAACACTGGGGGCCCTGATTTGCTCCATCCTCGTCCATCTCTACGTCTGGCGGCTCGCCCTCGCCCCCGCGTTGTTGCTTGTTCTTCTTCTGATCTTTCGCGGGCGCTTTGCCGTTCGCGGTGAGCCTAGAGGCATAATCCGAGGCCTGCTCCTTTCTGCCGGCACCCTGATCGTTGCTCTGCTCATCGGCGCAGTGGGATTTGAATTCCTCGACCGGAGTGATTTCGGAACGGACTTCGGACTCTCCCAAGCCACATGGCGGGCGCTCAAACAGCTCATCTTGATCGGAAATAGCGACCTCACCACCTACACACCCCATGCCGCGTGGTTCCTTGAGGGTCTTAGTCTTCTCGGCATTCTTGCCGCCGTACTCGCGGCCGTAAGCTTCTTTAGACCAGTCACCCATCGGCTCGCAACGTTGCCGCACGAGCGTCAGCGCGCACACGAGTTGCTTTCTGAGTTCGGGGGCTCCTCCTACGGCCACTTCACAACCGCGCCAGATAAGTCCTTCTTCTTCTCGGCAAGCGGGCGGTCGTTTGTGGCCTACCGGGTCGTCTACCACGTCGCTCTTGCTCTCGGAGATCCAGTGGGACCAGCCGAGGAGACCGGCAAGGCAGCCGCCGCCTTCGTGGCCTACGCGCGCAAGAACGGCTGGACGGCCGCCTTTCTGATGCCCGACCGGGTTACCTTGTACCGGGAGTTGGGCCTCTCCGTGCTCAAGATTGGGGAGGAAGCGGTGGTCGACCTTGAACGCTTCTCGGCCGGGACGTCTAAGGGCCGGCGCTTCCGCTACATCAAGCGGAAACTCGGTGGCGAGGGATACTCATACGAGCGGTATCCGCCCCCACATCCCCCCGAACTGCTTGAGGAAGTAGAGGATGTATCCCGGGAGTGGCTTGGTCTGCCTCATCATCGCGAGTATGGGTTCCATCAGGGCTGCTTCGATCGCGAGGTTCTAGCCCAGACCCCGATCTTCGGCCTTCGAGAGCCAGGCGGGCGTCTGATCGCGTTTGTCACTCAGGTTCCGTCCCATCGCGCCGGCGAAGCAAAAGGCGACCTCATGCGGCGCCGACCAGGTATCCATTGCCGGGGCATGGACCTGGTATTCACCGAGATGCTTCTGAGTCTGAGAGACGAAGGGTATCGGACGTTCAATCTTGGCTTGGCCCCCTTTGCAGGCGTAGGTGAGAGCCCGGATTCCCCCTTGCTCGAAAGAATCATGCATGGCGTCGGTGGCCGGGTAGGCTGGCTTGCCGGCCTGGGGAGACTGCGGCAGTATAAGAACAAATTTGAGCCCGCTTGGGAGGAGCGTTTCCTTGTCTATGACCGCGGCTTTTTCGCGCTGCCCAGGATCGGCCTCGCCATGACCCGATCTCTCTAAAGCCCGGGAGGCGAGCCGGGCTTCCCGCCAGGCCTCTCAGGCAGACCTTGACTGTTGGCGGGCAATTCGCGCTTGGATTCTCGTGGGAACCAGCGCCAACAGCCCATGGTGTCTGGCACCGCATTGCCACGCGTTCCACGCGCCGCCGAATCGCTCTGGTCAGTTTGCTCGGGGGACGAAGCGCTGAAGGATGGCAAAGGCGCTCTCGGCGGACTGGTTGTAGGCAGCGATGGACTTTTCGCGAACCCCTTGGGAGTCGCGGTAGGTGATGCCCAGCACCT
>JADGPI010000230.1 GCA_017882525.1 Thermoleophilia bacterium | reverse complement strand
CGGCCTGCGCCACAACCGCCAGGTCGTAGGTGCGCAGTCCGGTCGCTCCGAAAACCTCGGCGTCGTAGGCCTCCAGCCGCACCAATTCATCCTGCGTTGGCCTGCGCAACCGGGTGATGGTGAGATCAGTGGCTTCCGGACCCATCAGGCGTCCGGGCAGAGTTCGCAGAGTGGCTGCACCACCCACCGCCCGAGCTGTTTCGTCACCATGGGCAGCTCCGGGTCGAGCGTAGCCAAAAAGCTCCGGCACCCGTCGCAAGGCCGGAAGCTGTCGGTGCGATCGTACGCGGTCGCGGCGAGGGCTATCGCCAGGACGCTTTCAGCCCCGGTCTGCCCAGCAGCCGCGAAAGCGCGCGCGACAGCGCACGGCGCCTGTGGACCGGCATCCATCCCGGAGCATGCGGCAAACACCTCGCCGGAACCGGTCAGGAGAGCAGCGCCTTCGGCTTTGGGCGCATGGGATCGTGCCTGGGCAGCCTGTGCTTTGGCGGTGTCGATCAATCGGCCCAACTCCGGTGAGAGTTGCTCTTCGCGCACTCGGGGCTCCATTCTCCGCTAGAACCAAAGCTGAAAGATGAGCGTGGTCACCGCTATTCCCAGGAGAGCTCCAAGCACGACTTCGAATGCTGAGTGGATGCCCGTCTCGATCCGGCTTTGTGCGACCAATGCGGCCATTATAAAGGCTATCGCGCTGAGTAGGAGACCCTGGGAAGTGCCGCCCGCCACAAACGTCACCGCGGTCCAGCCGGCAAACCCGATCGCCGTGTGACCGGAAGGGAGACCGCCGGAAAGCGGAGTACCCCGCGGTCGAGTGGCCTTCACCGTTATGACAGCCAGCGCTACCACAGCGAGCGCTACCACCGTCAGATGGACCGGAGAACGTCTCAGCGTTGTGAGCAGGTGAAGCGAGACACCCGCGAGCTTGTCGAAGAAGACGAGATATGCCACCACAAGTGCGCTCATCGACGCCACAAGCACGGCGCCGGCGGCGACGTCCTTGGCGACCTTGGCTCGCGGGTCGAACTCATCGGTGATGATGTCGACGACGGCCTCGATCGCCGTGTTTATCAGTTCGGCCATGAGGACGAACGCGATGCTGATCGCCACCGCTACGAATTCCAGGCGGGAAAGGTCGGCGAAAAGGCCCCCGACCAGGACCGCCAGCGCCACCCCAAAATGTATGCGCATGTTGCGCTGGTGGCGGACCGAATGCACGAGCCCCTGAAGAGCGTGGTTGAAGCTACGAAGGAGAGTGTCTCTCTGTGGATTGGGGCTCATCCGCTGACCCTGGCGCCGAAGGGCCGGGCTAGCCCTCGGACGAGGCGTCTGCCACTTCGAGCAGCAGATCTGGGCCGATCATCGGAGCCAGGGCCTCCAGCAGGGCCTGCTCGCGAGCCCGCATCCGTCCCTCGTCCGTCTCGTGATCGTACCCGATCAGGTGGAGCGTCCCGTGGATGAGCGTCCAGCCCAATTGCCGAGCAGATGAGGTCCCTTCTTCTCCGGCGTATCGCCGCACCACTCGCGGACAGATCACGATCTCGCCCAGCTCTGGCTCACCCCCGGAAGTGGGGCCGGAGTCCACTTCCGGCTCGGGCCAATCGTCATCGTCCTCCAAGTAGCGGAAGGAAAGGACGTCGGTAGATTCGGCCGCTTCGCGATACCGGGTGTTGAGATCCTGGATTACCGCTTCGTCCACGAAGGCGACGACCACGGAACCTTCCACCTCCTCGACGTCCAAGACCGCCGTGACCAGCGCCACGATCGGCTCAGCGTCAAGCCCGCCGCCGGTGTGATCTACCATCTCTACCGAGCGGCTCATGAAGACTCAGGAGGAGGGCATGAGTCCGGACCGTGCCCTGATCGCTCTTGGGGTTCCGTCCCCGATGGAGCCGGCCTGTCGGCGCTTGCCAGTTCCGCAGTCGGTGGTGGCAGCTCGAGTCTCTCGCTCGGCGGCTTGCCCCCCATGGCTCTGACAGACGGAGGCACTCGGGGCTGCCGGCGTTCAATCTCACTGTTCTTCTCCGGGTAGCGGATCCGGTGTCCTACCAGCCCCCGCAGCGTGGTGTCGAAGGCTTCGCGGACCTTGTGGAGGTCTCCCTGTGTGAGGTCCGACTCGTCCAGTTGGCCGTCCAAGGTCTTCTGCTTGATGATCTCCTGGATGACTCCTTGGATCTTACGCCGGGTGGGGTTCCGCATCGCCCGGACTGCGGCTTCCACACCGTCCGCGAGCATGATGATCGCCGCCTCCTTGGACTTGGGCTTCTCCTCCTCGTACCGGAAGCTCTCCTCGTCCACGGTCTCCTTCGCCGACTCCTGGGCCTTGTGGTAGAAGTACGCCACCACCGAGGTGCCGTGGTGCTGCCTGATGATGTCGAGAACAGGGGCCGGCAGCCCGTAGAGCCGCGCCAGGTGGACCCCATCTCTCACGTGGGCCGTGATAGCCAGCTTCGAGAGATTGGGGCTCAACCGGTCGTGTGGGTTGTCCACGTAGATCTGATTCTCCACGAAATACTCGGGCCGCACCGTCTTGCCGATGTCGTGATAGTAGGCGCCTACCCGGGCCAGGAGAGGATCGGCTCCCACGGCCTCAGCCGCTGCCTCCGCCAGGCTACCCATGAGGATGCTGTGGTTGTACGTGCCCGGTGCGACCTGCATGAGCTTCTTGAGCAGGGGCTGGGCCGGGTTGGCGAGCTCGAGGAGCCGCAAGGGAGTGGTCAAGTTGAACGCAGTGTCCAGTATCAGGAGTAAAAGGACTGTCAGCACGCCTGCGAGCAACCCGTTGGCAAGACCCCACGTGCTGGTCTGGAGGGCGCCTCCCAACGAGGCCTCCCTGAACAACTCGACACAGAAGACCGTGAACGCCGCCACGAGCATCGTGGCCAGACCCGCCAACAACAAGGCCGAGCGTTGCGCCACCCGGGACACGAAGTATAGCGAGACAGCCCCCACCAATAGAGCGACCAGCGCGTAGGCCATGTTCAGGTCGGTCATCAAGCCGACGTTGACGGCGGCGAGCGCGACCAAGAGCAGCGCGCTCCGGGCATTCAGGATGACGGCCACGACCATCCCCAGAGCGGCCACAGGTACGAAATACGGAGACAATGGCTGTACTATCAGCCCCCGGGAGACCGCCGTGAACCCGAGCAATAGCATGACCAACGCGAGCAGCATGTTGTTGGCGAACTTGGTGGTCTTGTTGAACCGGGCCAGCAGCCTCGAGAACACGGCCGTCTCGACCAAGACCAACAGGAAGACCCCGAGCCAGATCTTCCATCCCGAACGGGTCTCGGACAGCCCGAGCGCCTCCAGCACCATTGCGTCCTGCGCCGTGACTACTTCGCCTTTTTGGATCACCCGTTCGCCCTGGCGAACGGTCACCATGACAGGTGCCACCTCGTCCACCGCGGCCTGCCGGCGCGCTTGCGTCTGCTGCTGGTCGACCAGTTGATTGGGTTTGACGTAAGGAACAGCCACTTCGAAGACTGCATCTGCCACGGCCGGCGAGACGGCCAGCGTATTGGCGAGCGTCCGAAGCCGGCTCTTGGCGGAATCCAGGTTGCCCTCGGTTATTCGGTCGGCGTATACAACGCGAAGCACGCCGAGCGCCTGTTGATGCACCTGATCGAACACGTCATCCGAGGTCGTGAGCAACAACTCGATAGTCTGGTCCGGCACGGTCGAAGGCGCGACTGCCCGGAGCCGGGCCTTCGCCTGGTCCAAGGTGAGACCGCCCGTTACTGGGCCCCCTGGCGCCGCGCTGGTTGACGTGGTCGCGGGTGGGCTGGTCGTGGGGCTCGTCGGCCCGCTCTGCACTAGTTGGGACCTCAGTCCGTTCGCGCTCTGGAAGAACGTCTCGAGGTCGTAGGTGGCCCGGGTGAGCGCTTCCGAGTCCGCGTAGTAGACGGGCTCGACTAGCTGGGCCACTTGGGCCTTCAGATTCGCGGTCGCCACGGTATCTACGGCTGTGACGGTCTTCGAGGCGATCACGGTCCGCGGAGCGGTCCTCCCCTGGATGAAACCGTAGAGGGACGGCACGTAGACGGACGAGATGATCCCCGTCAGTCCGACCACCAAGCACAGGAGCAGAACCAGCTCGAACCGCTTGGGATTCCGCCTGTCGATCCACTCTCGGGATTTGGCGATGCGCTCGCGCAGCCTTAGGCGAAAGTCGTTCACGGTCTGGGGAAAGTGGCTATTGGTCGTCCGAGACACCACTTGCCCGGGTTCCGCGCCACCCATCGGGGGAGCCGTGCGGGGCTTCCACCTGATGCGAACGCCGTTCGTCGCCGTGGACCTTATACGCCGAGACTATGTCCTGCACCAGCTTGTGACGCACGACATCCTGGCTGTCGAAAAAGACGAAGGCGATGTCGGGAACGCCGGCCAGCACATCGCGGACATGCACCAGCCCCGAATGCTGGCCATGAGGCAAGTCGATCTGGGTTATGTCCCCGGTGACTATCATCCTCGCCCCGAACCCAAGACGGGTCAGGAACATCTTCATCTGCTCCGGACTGGTGTTCTGAGCCTCGTCCAGGATTATGAAAGAGTCGTTGAGCGTGCGCCCTCTCATGTAGGCGAGGGGAGCCACCTCGATGGTGCCTCGCTGTAGATGCTCGGTAAGACGGTCGGTGTCCATCATGTCGTAGAGAGCATCGAAGAGCGGCCGCAGGTAAGGGTCCACCTTCTCCATCAGTCCCCCGGGTAGGAAGCCCAGCTTCTCCCCAGCTTCCACCGCCGGACGAGTCAGGATGATGCGCGCCACGTCACCGGCCAGAAGCGCGGTGGCCGCCAACGCCATGGCCAGGTAGGTCTTTCCCGTTCCAGCCGGCCCGATGCCGAAGGTGATGGTGTTGGAACGCACCGCGTCCACGTAAACCTTCTGATTGACCGTTTTGGGCCGGATCCGGCGCCCACGGTGCTCCAGGATCACGTCGCCCGTGATGCTACGAAGGTCTTGACCCCAATCCTCGCGCCCGGAACTCAGCGACGCGGCAAGCTTCAAGGTGGAGCCATCCAACCCCTGGCCCGACCGGAGAAGGCTCAACAGCTCCTCCACCAACTCGCAACCGCGCTTGACTTCGTCGCTCGTGCCATCGAGGGTCAGCTGATTGCCCCGTAAAGTGATCTCGCAGTCCAGCAGCTGTTCAAGGGCCCGCAAGTGAGCGTCGTTCTCGCCCACCAGGAGAGCGGCCACCTGGTTGTCCAGGTCGATCCGCCTGGTGACGTCCTCCGCGCCCAAACCGGTTTTTCCCCCGCGGTTGTTTGCGACCTGCACCGAGGCCCCCCGACCACGCTTCACGCGGATAAACGCTCTTTCACCAATCGAGACGCCAGTTTTCCGTCCACCTGGGTCCCACCTTTGGCCATGACCGCAGCCATCACCTTGCCCATGTCTCGAGCCGAGGTCGCACTAGTCTCGGCGATAGCCTCCTCGACCAGCTTTCCTAGAGCCGCCTCATCCAGCTGCCGCGGCAGAAGGCCTTCGACTATGCGAGCGGCGTACTCTTCATGGACGGCCAGATCCTCCCGTCCGCCGGCCCTGAAGGCCGAGATAGATTCGAGACGCCGCTTGTACTCGCGACGAAGCACTTG
>JADGPI010000005.1 GCA_017882525.1 Thermoleophilia bacterium | reverse complement strand
GTGCACCGGGTCGACCGTCCGGGGTGGCGCGTATTCTTGGACGTGCGCCCAGTCCTCGTAGATGTCTACCGCTACCGCGTACTCAGGCAGGTCCGCGTCGTAGACTCGGAAGCACTGAACGTCCTCGCGAGTAGCCCAGCTGCGGAGATGCTTGAGGTTCTTGCGCAGTCGGTTGGCGAACATCTCGCCGCCGGAGCCGAGCGCGGCTGCCACTGGCGCGGCCGCGTCTAAATCCAGGGCGAAAGTCGGGGCCGGCTCTCCGAGCTCGGCGGCCGGGACGGGTGCGGCGATGTGGGCGGCAATCTCTGCCTGGGCGACAAGGGCGCTCCGGCTGACGATCTCCGCTGCGCGGAGGGCACCTTGTGTCCCGTATTGGACCGGATCCACATCGAAGGTGAGGAGCTTGCAGAGGATCGAGCCGTTGTAGAAGACGTTTGTCCGGCGCGCCCTCAAACCTAGGTGAGCGCCCAACTCCGGATTGCCGGTAAGGATGGCGGCGGTCCACCCGGAGAACGACCTCTTGAGGGTCTCTCCCAGCTCCTCATACAGTCCCACCAGCTCTTGTTGTTCGCCAAGTCTCTTTCCGTAAGGCGGATTAGCGATGACGAGGCCAACGGCCGGTGGGGACATGTCGGGCGGAGTCAACGACGACAGATCTCGTCTTTCCACCAGGATCTTCCCCACCAGTCCGGCACGCCTGACATTCGCTCGGGCGGCGTCGACCGCCCGAGGGTCGATGTCGAAGCCATAGACCGGGGCGAGCGAGGCGAGCCCGCGGTCGGCGCGCTCGCGAGCCTCGGCCAACAGCTCTTCCCATGGCCCGGCATCGAAGCCCCTCCAGCGCAGGAAGCCGTAGTACTCGCGAAGAAGTCCAGGGGCGACATCGCCGGCGATCATGGCTCCCTCGACGAGGAAAGTGCCCGATCCGCACATGGGGTCTACCAGCAACTTTCCGGCGCGGGCGATCTCCGGCCAGCCGGCTCGGATAAGCACGGCGGCGGCAAGGTTCTCCTTGAGCGGGGCCGCCCGGCCTTCCAGCCGGTACCCTCGCCGGTGCAGCGCGTCGCCCGAGAGGTCCAGGCTAACGATTGCCTGCTCCGGTTCCAAATGGACGTTCACGCGGACGTCCGGTCGCGCAAGATCTACCGATGGCCGCACGCCGGTTTTGCTGCGGAATTGATCGACGATCGCGTCTTTGACGCGTTGCTCGGCGTAGTGCGTGTTCATCTGAGCGAGAGGACCGCGGCTGATCGCGGACGTGACCTCTACAGCAAGGGTGCCTCGTCGGTCGAGGTGGCTCCCCCAGGACAGGCTGTCCGCTATCTCGTATAGATGGTCCGGGTCTCCCACGGGGAAGATTGCCAGCTGGAGCAGTACCCTGCTCGCCACTCGAGACCAGAGACAGGCCCGGTAGGCAGTCATGAGCGGCCCCGCAAATGCCACTCCAGCCCTAGTCTCGGTGACTTCGAGCCCGCCCAACTCTCGTAGCTCGTCCGCTAGCAGCCCCTCGGTATTGCGGGGGCAAGCGGCGAAGAACTGGTAGGTGTCGGCGGATGTTCGGACGGCCATGGCGTCACAGAGTATAGCCGGGTCACGTCGTGGGGCCGCGCCCGGCGACGCAAAGAGGAAACGGGGAGGGGCGCTATCGCGCCCCGCCCCGCCGCAAGCCGGTGGGTCCGACCCAGGCCCGGCGGACTCCCAGGCCCGTCGCCGACTCAGCCCAGCCCCGGCCTGACCAGGCGCCGGCCCTAAGCGACTTTCGCTACTCCTTGGCCCCTTCTACCAGCATCGAGGTGCAGTTCGGGCACCGCACGGCCGCGATGGGGATCTGCGTGAAGCAGAACGGGCACTCCTTGGTGGTGACCGCGGCTTCCGCCGGCTTCTTCATGCGCATGTACGCGCGGATGATCATGAAAAGCACGAAGGCTACGATGATGAACACGATGATCGTGTTGATGAACGTCCCGTAGTTGATGGTGACGGCACCTGCAGTGTGCGCTTCCGCTACCGTATGGTACGGGCCCGGTGTGGCTCCCTGTTTGATCACGGCGAACAGGCTGTTGAAGTCCACCCCGCCAAGCGCGAGACCGACGGCGGGCATGATGATGTCGTTGACCAGCGAGTTGACGATGGCAGCGAAGGCCACGCCTAGGATGAACCCGACCGCCAGGTCGACGATGTTTCCGCGACTGATGAAAGCCTTGAAATCTTTGATCATCTTTCTCCTCCCTTGCCGTTTGCCTCCGACACTATTGCCAGGCGCCTTCCAAGGTAGCGCCTGGGTGATGCCAGTAAGGTACCCAAGTCAAGCCCAAGAACTCCACGGCGATATCGCTCTTGCGCGGACGCAAAAGAATCTTCTCCAGAACTTCGCTCATCGGGTCCATCTTTGCCTCGAGGGCATCGACCTCGGCTTGGAGTTGCGCTTCCAGATCGGCCTGCTTTTGATTGACCGAGGCGAGGGTCTCTTTGGCTCGGCCCACGTCGCCGGCCTGATCCACCGAGCGGCTCACACCGCGCATGGCCGTGGTCGCCTTGCCGAGCGTGGAGGCGCTCAGCGCCTTCCGACCCATGAACGCGCCGAGAAGCGTCGCCCCGAACGAGATCGCCGTCTGCATCTCGGCGCCTTTTGCCTGTTCGGCCTCCCGAGCAACGGCTTGTTGAGCCCGGAGTATCTGTTGCTGTAAGCTCGCCGATTTTGCGGCGTACTTCTGGCGGAGGGCATCCACACCTGCGTCGCGCCGCTCCCGGCCGGCCTGCTGCAGGCGCACCCGAAAGTCGCCCTCGGTCTCACCTGGGTTTGAAACCATGTTGAGACTTGGGCTATGCAGCAGTTCCAGCGACTGCGTGCGGAAGGCCCAGGCGGTGAAATCGGACTCCCAGGCACGGTAGGTGGACAGCTTGCTCATGGCCGCCGGGAGCGGCGCAAAGCCGGCGTCCGGCTGTGGAGCCCGATCGAGGTCCCGCGGTATGAGCTCCACCGGGGTGGCTGCGTCCCAGTTCGCCGACAGCGCGGTTTCCGGCGCCGGCGCCAGCCGCGCCACTTTGAGCGAGCTACTGACAGCGCTGGCCGTGCTTACGAAGGCCACGGTGCCGGCGCCGAGCACTCCAGGCTGGTACACCAGCGCGGCGTCCGGCCGCAGCGCGCCGCGGAGAGGAAGGAAGTACTCGGGCACATCAGGAGGAAGTTGAGGCCGGGCCGCGGCGAGGCCGCCTGTTGGCGGAGCCGCTGCCACGGGTGCCGCGGTCACGGGAGACGCCGTGGAGGCCGGAGTAGCCGCGATGCCCGTGGCTTGCGTCGGGACTACGGCCGCGACCTGCGATGGAGCGGTCGCCGCCGCCGGTGCGACCGCCGGCCGGCGCGGATCCATCAATGTCTTGATCTGCGCCCGCGTGAGCGGGCCGCTCAAATACGACATCGTCCATCGGGTCTGGAAAACCACCGGCGCGTCCTCGTGCACGTTGTACATCAGGAACACGCGGCTGCCCAGGCCGGCCAGCGTCTCTCCCATCTTCTGTCGGTCGAAGCTGCCATCGGTGCCGGCGGCCACACCCTCCAGCCCTTCGAGCAGTCGCTCCTTGTCCCGTTCCGTCTGCAACCGTCCGATGAACCAGGTGCCCGCGTTGGCCAGACCCTTATAGTCGAGGTCCACAGGGTTCTGCGTGGCCAGCACGATCCCCACGCCGAATGCCCGCGCCTGCTTCAGCAGGGTGAGCAATGGAGCCTTCGAAGGCGGATTGGCGATCGGTGGGAAGAATCCGAATATCTCGTCCATGTAGACTAGGGCCCGCAGGCTGCCAGTCCCAGGCTGGGCTCTCACCCATCCCAGGATCTCGTTCAAAAGGAGCGAGACGAAGAACATGCGTTCGTTGTCGGCCAGGTGAGCGATGGAGAACACCGATACCCGCGGCCTCCCCTCTGCCGTGTACAGCATGCGTCCGATGTCCAGCGCTTCCCCCTCCAGCCACGTCTGGAAGGTCGGGGCGGCGAGCAGGTTGTTGAGTAGCATGGCCAGTTCAAGACGGTCCTTGCTCGGATAGAAAGAATCCAGGTCGAGCACCCCCACTTTTGCGAAGGGAGGTGTCTGTATCTGTTGGATGAGCCCCGCCAGGTCCAGGTCTTGCCCCGCCGACCAAAGCCGCTCGAACAGTGTGGAAAGTAGGATGTGCTCCCGGCTTCTTATGGGATCAGCGTCGATTCCCACCAGGCCCAGGAGGCTGGTCACGGCCGTGTTGATGCGATCGTGAAGAGCTTCATCGTCGGCCCGCACCGCCGCAGCCGGCGCAGCGAAAGACTTGATGATGCTCACCGGCAGCCCGGCGGTCGAGCCGGGGGTGTAGATGGTGAAATCCGCCGCATCTTGGAGTCGCTTGATGCGTTCGGGCTGCTGGCCCCAGTCGGCAAGGCCGTTCTTCCACATCTCTGCCTGTTGCTTGGCGAAGTCGTCTGGCGAGAGACCCTTCTTGGCCGCCTCGTCTTCATTGATCCAGGGGCGGAAGTCCTCGGGGCGCAGATCGGGGAAGGTGAGGAGGAGGTCGGTGAGGTCGCCTTTGGGGTCGATCACGATGGAAGGCACCCCGTCGATGGCCGCTTCCTCGAGCAGCCCGATGCAAAGCCCTGTCTTGCCGCTGCCGGTCATTCCCACGCAGACCCCGTGAGTGACCAGGTCTTTGGAATCGTATAGAAGAAGGCCGCTCTTCTCCTTGGTCTTGAGGTCGAAGACGCGGCCCAGATAGAACGCCCCCAGCTTCTCGAAGTCTTCCATGTAGCACGCTCCCCCAGGGTCTCGCTCGTCGCCGCCTCCAGCATAATCCCCCGACTGTTAAGAAGGAAACCCTCGGTGTGCCCGCAATCGATAGAGGGTATTTTGCAGCCAACGGTGCCCGCCTCCGGAAAGAAAGAGAGGTCTCGATGCGTGTTGGCGTGGCTGGTGACCATTGGGGCGTCGAGCTCAAGAAGGCGTTGACGGCAAAGCTCCGAGAAACGGGTCACGAGGTGCTCGACCTGGGCGCCACCACGGTCGTGGCCGACGACGACTTTCCTGACTATGTCGTCCCCCTGGCGCGGGCTGTGGCCGCCGGCGAGGTGGAGAGAGGCATCGCCGTGTGCGGGAGCGGAGTGGGAGCCTGCGTGGCCGCGAACAAAGTGCCGGGGATCCGAGCGGCGCTGATCAACGACGCCTTTTCAGCCCGGCAGGGTGTCGAAGACGACGACATGAACGTGCTCTGCCTGGGCAGCCGGGTGGTCGGCGAAGCCTTGGCCTGGGAGCTCGTGCAGACTTTCCTGGCGGCTCGTTTCACAGGCGCGGAGCGCTTTCGCAGGCGTCTCGCCAAGATCGCTGCTTTGGAAGGATCGGGCCACTAGCCTGTCCTTGCCCGTCGCGCGACCCCTTGGGTCGCCCCCGGCCCGGTCGGTGGCTGCGCGCACGGTCGGGCGCGCAGCCGACAGGTCGCTTGCGTCCCGTTCACCGTTTAGCGGGCTCCCGCGCGGGGGTACTATCAAACTAGTCCTGGCTCGGGGCCTCGCAGATCCTGCGGTATCAGGACTCGAGTCTTCCGGCCCCTCGACCAGGCCAAACCCTCTAGGAACCGAAAGGGGACGAGATGGCCGACAAGAAGGTCGAGCGCTCAGGCAGAGAGCGTCCTCGCACTCCCACGCAGAAGATGGAGGCCGCACTGTCAGATCCGGGAACGATGAATGTAGCGGACCCTACGCACGACAAGGGGAAATCCGCTTTGGTGGACAAGTTCCGTGATCGAGAAGAGCGCTGGCGGAGAGACCAGTCGATCCGCGACCAGCAGGCCGCACAGCCTGTCCATATTCACAAGGATGCTCTGCCCGTCCCACCCGAAGAAGGCGGACCATCTGCCGATGATGACATCGCGGCCGACCCCGATGACGCATAACACCAGGGGCAAGGGCCAAGAGAGTCCCGGCAAACCGTTCCGACGCTAAAGGGCTAGAGCCATGATCGAGAGTATCTCCGTCGCTCGCGAGAAGTTGAAGACTCTTGCGGGCGCCCGTAGTTCCCGAGGTTTCTTCCTCACCATCACGCTTTCCACCAGCCGCCTGGATGACTGGCGGCAGTTCGCCCCCACATTCTTGAACAGTGAGTTCAATCGCCTCACCAATGAGCGTGCCACCCCGAAAGAAGAGAAACGCGTCCTTCAGGACGATCTCCAGCGGGTCTTGGACGTGCTCAAGTATGAAGTTCCGCCCGAAACGCAAGGGCTGGCCGCGTTCGCCGATGGAGGCGCCGGCATGTTCGAGCAGATGGAGTTGCCGCTGCGGCTCGTGAACCGTCTGGTGGTGGAGCCGTCCCCGTACGTGCGCCCCGTGGTGCACGCGCTGTCTCTGTTGGAGCCGTTCGTGCTGGTGCGGGTGAGCAACGACGATTCCAGCATCTACCTGCTGAACGAGTGGCGGCTGGCGCAGGAGGACGATTTTGCCGGCCCGCATCTCAGGAGCACCGACCGGCAGACGGGCGAGCTGGCCGTGAAGGAATACTATGCGGCGGCCCGGGTCGATCAACTGGAGGAACTGCATCACAAGGAAGTCGCGACCGCTCTCGCCAAGCTCCTGGAGAGCTCGGGGGTGCGCAGGGTCGCCTTATGCGCACAGCATGACATCGCGAAAGCCTTTCTCCGGTTGCTGCCTACGGCCGTAGCGGCGAAGGTGGTGGCGGAGATCCCGTGGGATGCGGCGGCTACTACCAACCAGATGCTGGTGACTGCCCGCGAAGCTGTCGAGACGGCGAGACGCAAGGAGATGGAAGCTCTCGCCGCGCGTATCAACGAGGGCTTGGGGAGCGGCGGTCGGGGAGTGGCCGGCTTCGCCGAGGTGCTTGGTGCGCTCAACCGTCACCAGGTGCAGAAGCTGTTGGTGGATCGCAACTACCGCGTACCCGGTTGGAGATGCAAGGATTGCGACTGGGTGGCGTTGGCGACCGCGGTGCGTTGCCCAGACTGCGCCGGCGGTGTGGTACCGATCGCCGACGCCGTCGGCGAACTGGTGCGGCTTGCCGTGCTGCAGAACGCCTTCGTCGAGGTGGGAGAAGATATGCCCCTGCTCGATGAGCTGGGGGGCGTTGCCGGCGTACTCCGCTACGCGTAGCTTGACCGCGGGGGGCACGCCCAGCGCGCCCCCCGCCAAAGGAAAGTAGCCCTCGACGCCTCGGGCGCAGCCTCAGGTATCAAGAAAATGGCTCAGAGGGCGATAGATTAGCGGAATGACCAAGTCGGACGACCATATCCCCAGTCCTGCGCCCGATACGGCGCCTAGGCTCGCGCCCGGCCTCGCG
>JADGPI010000229.1 GCA_017882525.1 Thermoleophilia bacterium | reverse complement strand
GATATGTGGGCATCTCTTCCCTTGGGCTGGTGGCGGTGTGCCACGCCTGTCCACTCTACGACAAGGCGTTTCACGGCCAGTGGGCAGTTGCCGCGTCGATGGTCATACGGCTTGCGCGAACGCCCACTGGTCCGGAAATGATACGATGCCAGAAGCCTCGGCGCCATGACCCCACCGTCCACCATTGCCCACTACCGCATCGTCTCCAAGCTCGGCGAGGGCGGCATGGGCGCCGTGTATCGTGCCACCGATACCAAATTGAATCGCGATGTCGCCATCAAGGTTCTGCCGCCCGCCTTCGCTGAGGACGCCGCCCGGATGCAGCGCTTCGAACGTGAAGCGCAGGTGCTCGCGAGCCTGAATCACCCCAACATCGCCGCCATCTACGGCATCGAAGCCGGCGCCATCGTGATGGAACTGGTGGAAGGCGACGACCTGCGCGGCCCGCTTCCGATCGACACGGCCATCGACTACGCTCGGCAGATCGCCACGGGGTTGGAAGCGGCCCACGAAAAGGGCATCGTCCACCGCGACCTCAAGCCCGCCAACATCAAAGTCACTCCCGACGGCACCGTAAAGCTCCTCGATTTCGGTCTCGCCAAGGCGACCGAATCCAGCGCCCCAGCGTCCACCGCCGCCAGCCCCACCCTATCGCCCACGCTCTCGCTCGCGATGACGCAGGCGGGCATGATCCTCGGCACTGCCGCGTACATGGCGCCCGAGCAAGCGCGTGGGAAGATCATCGACCGCCGCGCCGATGTCTGGGCTTTCGGCTGTGTGCTCTACGAACTCCTCACCGGCGCCATGCTCTTCGGCGGAGGCGAAACCGTCAGCGACTCGCTGGCCGCCGTACTCACCCGCGAGCCTGACTACAACAAGCTCCCAAGAGACACGCCCGCGCACATCCGCCGCCTCCTCGAACGCTGCCTGCGCAAAGACCCCAAGCTCCGCCTCCGCGACATCGGAGAAGCCCGCATCGCTCTCGACGAGACAGCCGCACCCGCGGAGGCCAGCCCGTCCGCCGTTCCCGCGCGGCGCGCGCTTGTCCCCTGGACTATCGCTGCCGTCCTCACCCTGGCGCTTGCCGCTACCCTGTGGTACGCGCTGCGACCCGCGCCCACCATGCCGCTCCTCCGCCTCAACGTCGATCTCGGCCCCGAGTCCGTCGTGGGTGGCCGCACCACCGCCGCCCTGGCTCCCGACGGCAGTCGTATCGTCTTTCCCCTGCAGCACGAGGGCGGCGTACCACAGTTAGCCACCCGCCTCTTGGCCGACGACAAGGTGATTCCCCTCGCCGGTACCGAGGGTGGCGGCGACCCGTTCTTCTCGCCCGATGGCCGTTGGATCGGCTTCTTCGCCGGCTCGCAGTTGAAGAAGGTCTCGGTGCAGGGCGGCGCCGCTATCACCGTCTGCGAGGCCGACAATCCACGCGGCGCCGCCTGGCTGCGCGATGGAACCATTGTCTTTACCCCCGGCCCCACCGCGCCTCTGCTGCGCGTCCCGGAAAATGGCGGCACACCGCAACCGCTCACCAACATGGCGGCGCGGGGGCAACGCACCAACCGCTGGCCGCAGCTGGTGCCCGGGACTGGGGCGCTCCTCTTCACCGCACACACCACCATCGGAGGCTTCGACGAAGCCGAACTCGACGTCCTCGACCTCAAGTCCGGCCAAACCAAGACGATCCACCGGGGCGGCTATTTCGGCCGCTGCGTGCCCTCCGGCCACATCCTGTTCATCAACCGCGGCACGCTGTACGCCGTGAAATTCGATGTCTCCCGCTTGGAAACGGTGGGCGCGCCAGTCGCGCTCGCGAGCGACGTGGCCGTCAACGCCATCTCCGCCTCCGGACAGTTCGCCGTTTCTGCCGAGGGTTCCGGCACGCTCGTCTATATTGCCGGCCGGCCCCAGGATCAGGCCTATCCCATCCAATGGATGAATGCCGCCGGCGAGACACAAATGCTGCTTGCCGCACCACGCCTCTATCACAGCCCCAGCCTGTCGCCCGATGGCCGCTTCCTCGCCATGTCCACCGGCGGCCTGGTCTTCGGCGACCTGCACGTACTCGATATCTCCCGCGGATCCCTCTCCCAACTGACCTTCAATGGCCAGAGTAATACGCAACCCACGTGGGCTCCCGACGGAAAGCACTTGGCCTTTGTCTCCAAACCGGACTCCCGCTACATCCTCTGGTGGATCCGCGCCGATGGTTCCGGGCAGCCGCGCAAACTGCTGGAATCCGCCGATACGCTGCTCTTCGCATCGTTTTCCCCGGATGGGCGCCACATTGCCTTTTCGCGCACTTCGATGGGAACCGGCGGCGACATCTGGATCCTTCCCCTCGACCTCACCGACCCGGACAACCCGCGTCCCGGCACTCCGGAACTCTTCCTGCAGACACCGAAGTCGGAGAGCGGCCCAGTCTTTTCCCCGGACGGCAAGTGGCTGGCTTATCAGTCCGACGAGTCCGGACGTTATGAAGTGTATGTCCGCCCATTTCCCGGTCCGGGCGGCAAATGGCTCGTCTCCTCCGATGGCGGCACAAGCCCCGCTTGGTCGGCTGCCTCCCATCAGATCTTCTACTCCACCCCCAATGGCCATCAGATGCGGGTGGTGGACTACCAGGCGCACGGCGACGCTTTTGACGCCAGCCCGCCGCGTCCCTGGGGCGGCTCCCGCCGCCTCATCAGCAGCAGCGGCACCGACTTCGCCGTCTCGCCCGATGGCAAGCGTATTGCCGGCTTTATCTCGGAGATCAAGGAAGCCGACCACGCCGGCAACCTCCAGATGACCTTCCTGGTGAACTTCTTCGACGAATTGAAGCGCAAGGTGCCCCTGAAGCCATGACGCCTCCCTCTCAAATCGCGCACTATCGCATCACGTCCAAAGTGGTCGATTCGAGGCACGGAGGACGTCAGCCCGCCACATTTGAATGAGCGCACGCAGGGGCTCCAGCCTCCGATGGCTCCGCCGACTCGCCGTAAAGGTCGAGCCCGTTCTGTTTTCGGTACGCGGCCCAGCGCTTTTCGAGCGTCTTCACCTGCTCGGCCGGAGCCATATCGAATCGGCCGAGCGAAAAGATCATGGCCCGGACGGAAACGTCGGGCTCGGCGGCTTCGCCAATATGTCCACACCCGGGGCACTTGATAACGGGCGGACGGATGTGTCGCTCGGCCCGGATCCGGTGCAGCATGGTGTCAAGCTCGTCGCGCAGCTCAATTAGCTCCGCAAACGGCAGGTCGACGTGCCACCGAGCCCGGAGGAGCTCCAGCATCTCTGGAAACCACGTTCTTTGAGGATCACCAGCAGGCATTTCGCCTCCATTCTAATCCCGCGCCCGAATCGGCCACTTTCCGAGATGCCCACATATCGGGAGCAATCGCCCGGAGGCGCGGCAGGGGCCATGTCCAACTGGGCCATCCAACGCTCTCGTGGATTGTTTCCGGATAGTGCGTGATCCAGGATTTGAACATACAGCCAAAGGATG
>JADGPI010000228.1 GCA_017882525.1 Thermoleophilia bacterium | reverse complement strand
GGTCACCCCGGCTATTGGACCAGTCAAGCGATCCGAGACGCCGCAGAATTGCCCGATCCGCGTGCTGTCGATCGGTGATCTTCTACGCTCTCAAATCCCGAAGTGGAGGACGACATGAAGTGCAAAGCATGTGGCGAAACGACCTGCGGATGCGACAAGGGCGGCAAGTGCAATTGCGGAAAGGACTGCAAGTGCGTGAAGAAAGCTCGGAGCCCCAAGTAACGGCCTGGCGATCCAAGACCAGGAAGCCGCTCGCGAACCCACCCCGGACAGAAGGCCTCACTGCGCTCGACCGGGACCGCGCCTCGTCGATCGCCGACGAGGGTGGCACGTCCGCGGCCGCCGTCGAAGCGCAACGGCCGCCGACGTCAACCTCCGCGCCCGTCGAAGCAGACGAGACCGATCTCGATGCGACGCCGGCCTTTCCCATGCGAGCAGTGGAGAAGAGATGAACAAGAGACTCGGGACTCTCGACTGCTGGCGCCCGGCCGCGGCCGTCGCGTTCCAGGTCTGAAATGGCCCGCTACGGCAAGAAGGCGCAAGTCAAGGTCGAGAAGGTGATGCGCGAGATGAAGCAGGGCAAGCTTCGCTCAGGCGGTTCGGGGAAGAAGGTGACCAGCCGCAAGCAGGCCATCGCGATCGCCCTGTCCGAGGCCCGGCGTGCCGGTGGCAAGGTGCCGCCCGCCCCGCGTCGTCGCCGCATAGGTCACCAGAGCTGAGGGTCACGTCAACGGCCCATGGTGGCGAACATGGCAACGGTGACGGCAGCCATCACAAACGTGGCAGTCCATCCCAGGACCTTCAGCCTAAGGGGCAGCTTGAAGGAGCCCATGACCTTCCGTCGGCTGGCCAGTAGCATGATCATGATCATGATTGGAGCTGCCACCACGCCATTGACCACGGCGCTCCAGAACAGGGCCCTGACGGGATCCAGGTGGATCGCGTTCAGGAGGACTCCCACCAGCGTCGATACCGCAATCACGGCGTAGAATCGCCACGCCGCGAGAGGTGTCTTCTCCAGGCCGACGGACCACCGGCGTGATTCTCCGACGGCATAGGCAGAGGAGCCGGCGAGCACGGGGACCGCAAGCAGGCCGGTGCCGATGACGCCCAGGCTGAAGAGCAGGAACGCGAATCGCCCCGCCACCGGGCGCAGCGCTTCGGCGGCCTGGGTGGATGTCTGGATGTCCACAATGCCATGGGCATGGAGGACGATGGCCGCCGTCAAGATGATGAAGAAGGCGACTAGGTTGGAAAACGCCATGCCGATCCAGGTGTCCGACTGCATGCGGCCGAGCTGCTGCTTGCCTTGTTCGGGAGCGTCTTTGAGCGGAGATTCCGCGGGGTTCGCGCGCTGGTCTTCCACTTCTTCGGAGGCCTGCCAGAAGAACAGATAGGGGCTGATGGTGGTCCCGAAGATCGCGACGACGGCGGTCAAAGACGCCCTGCTCAACTGAAGACGAGGAAGGAAGGTCGCCTCGAGAACGCCGAGCCATGGGATCTTGACGACGAACAGGATCCCGACGTAGGCCAGGAGAGCCATGCACAGCCATTTCAGGTAGGGCACGTAGCGGTGATAGGAGATGAAGACTTGGAGCCCGACGCAGAGCAGGCCGAATCCGACGGTATAGGCGAGGAGCGGGCCTCCGACCACAAGATGGAGGGCCGCCGCCATGGCGCCAATGTCGGCAGCGATGTTGATGGTGTTGGCCAGGAGCAGTAATGCCACGACTCCGTAAAGGATTCCGCGTGGGAAGTGCTTTCTGAGATTCCCGGCCAAGCCTCGTCCCGTGACAAGGCCCACTCGGGCGCTGATCTCCTGGATTCCGGCCATCAGGGGATAGGAGAACAGCATCGTCCAGAGCATCGCCAGGCCGAATTGACTACCGACCTGGGAATAGGTTGCGATGCCACTCGGGTCATCGTCGGAGGCTCCGGTGATGAGGCCGGGCCCGATCTTGGCCAACAAGCCTTGCTTGGGTGGGGCCGCGGGAGCACGGGCCGAACGGGGCTCGAACGCGGATCGTCTCATGGGCGCTTCCCGCGAACGACCCAAAGGAAGAGGACCGCCCCGCGGACCGGACGCGGGGCGGCCCGGACGGTGACCGGACTCCTCATGCGTTCATCTCGCCCCACGTCCCATTCTGACTGCAAGGGTGTCTTCGAGTCACCCTCGGGCGATCTCGCCAGGCGCTGGGCGTACCTTGGGTAGGCATCATAGAAATGGCGGAGCTGTGGAGTGCGAGGGGATGAGTGTGCGCGGGCGTGGCGAGAGAAGCGAAAGGCGGTCCGAGCCTCTAAAGTGTCAACGGGTCTCGAGTGGCGAGCAACCACAGACCCGAGAGGAGGAAGACCGCCATGGACAGGTATATCGGAATCGACGTTCACGCGCAAAGCTGCACGATCGCGGTGAAGAGCGCGAAGGGCCGGCGCTTGAGGGAGCAGGTGGTGGAGACGCACGGGGAGGCCTTGGTGCGAGCGATCAAGGAGATTCCGGGGCGGCTGCACATCTGCCTGGAGGAAGGGACGCAGAGTGCATGGGTCTACGAGCTGCTATCACCGCACGCCGAGGAAGTCGTGGTGGTGATGGCAGAGGCAAAGCGCGGGCCGAAGGACGACCGGCGCGACGCGTGGGAGCTAGCAGAGGCGCTGCGAGTGAACGCGCCACTGACGCGGGTCTACAAGGGCGCGGGTCATCTAACGGCGCTTCGAAACGCAGTACGCGCACATCGCATGCTGGTGGCGGACGTGGCGCGCGCGAAGAATCGGCTGAAGGCAGCGCTGCGATCTCGAGGCGTTTTGGCGGACGACGGTGTGTACAACCCGGAGATCCGCGAGAGGTGGC
>JADGPI010000031.1 GCA_017882525.1 Thermoleophilia bacterium | reverse complement strand
CCGGAGCGAACCTCCCCAAGAACATCGGAACTGACACCGAATGGCGGTGCGACAACGGGCAATCGGAATAAATGTACCCCTCAGGCCCCGAAGTGCTTCGGGGCGCGGTTGTCCAAAGAAAGGAGGCGTTCATGCTTACCGTAAGCGAGACCGCCACTGAAGAACTGCGGAAGGGCCTGGACGAGGTGCCTGCCGGCGTCGCATACCGGCTGCTCGTGTCGGACGACGGTTACGATTTGCGGCTCGACCGCCCCTCAGAGCGCGACCGCATCATCGAGAGCGAGGACAGGATGGTCCTCATGCTGGCCCCCGGTATCGACCAAGAGTCGGCGGGTCTCGTTCTCGATGTGAACTATCTGAAGGGGGTGAAGGGGGAGGACAAACTGTCTCTGAGACTGGTGCCAGCGGTCAACATGTCCTGATTGCGGGACAGGGGCGCCTGGGGTGACCCCAGCCCCCACTCTTTATTCCGAGCTGGTGGCCTTCGACCGCCCTCGTCCCGGGCTGCAGTCAGACGACGCCTTCGGCCAGAGCAGGACACGACCGGGCGGTTGACCGGCGAGCTGAGTTCACAGCGCAGGCTTCCTCAACTGCGCACTATGCACTCAACGAACTTGTCTCCAACCGACGGACGCATCGGGCTGCGCGTGAGGGGTAGCAATAGCACCGTTCTTGGCCGCGGCCCGAGGAAGCCAGGTCGGGACCCGGCTGTAGCGGGAACCCTGGTTTCGCCCTGGGGTTTTGCTCAAGGATGTCTCCGCGCCGAAATGGGTAAGCGTCCGTCAGGTGAGTACAACGCCCGTCCGCGTTGCCCAACGCTCCCTTAGTCGTTAGAAGTCGTTAGAGTTAGAATAAAAGATTAAGACTCGCCAGGTGGGGCGGATCGGGTGCAGCCGGGGAGAGTTTCCAAATCGTAGAGAAGGAGTGTGACAGATGGGCCTCTTGGACAAGCTGAACGCAGGAGCTGAGCGAGCGGCCACGGAGGCGGGGAAAGCTTTCGACAAAGGCAAAGGGAAGAGCGCCGAGCTGCAGTTGGAGAGGCGCATGGACGGGGCTGCTAAGAAGCTCGGCTACCTGGTGTTCGATGAGCATCGCGGTCGACCGACCGATGACAAAGCCCGTCAGCAGCTTCTTGACGATTTGGCCGGTCTTGAAGAACAAATGGCGAAGGTGCGTGCCGAAACAGCGGCCAAGGTTGCGGCCCGGGCGGAGAAGGCTCCGCGCGCGTGAAGGGACGGCGGCGTTTCGCGGCGTTGTTCGCTGAAAGTTTCTCCACTCGGCTCCACATCGTCGGCCTTACCACCTTGAGGGGTACATTTATCCCGATTCACGCCGCCAATCAGGATAAATGTACCCCTCAGCGTAGCGACGGGAGGCGAGCTGATCTGCGACCGCTATCCATCGAGGGAACCGTCCGCTGGGCAAAAGGCTGATGCCTGACCGTCCTCGTCTCGAGGAGCTAAACCACCTCTACGAGAAGCTCTCGGCCGAGGAGCGGGATGAGCTTCTCCACTGCCTGTTGATAGCCGCCTCCATCAGCGGGGAGACGGTGATCCAGCGGCTGGAGGAGTGCCTGTTGGAACTGGCGGGGCGGGAGTTGACTGAGAGCCTGTGTGGGTCGGCACAGACCAGAGGGCAATCACGCACGCAGGCGGCTGCGTCCCACGCTTATCGCTGTGGCTGCGTTAGGCCACTTACAATCGGGGGAATAGGATAGGAGCAGCGGGCCGAGCGAGGGCTTTCCTCCCGGCCCTAGTCGTCGGACTGAGGAGGCATCGAATGGCTGACAGCGTCTACAAAGTCATCGAACTGATCGGTTCAAGCACAGAGTCTTGGGAGGCGGCCGCAAAGTCGGCGGTGGAGACAGCGGCCCAGAGCCTCAGCGATGTCCGGGTTGCCAGGGTCGTGGAGATGGACATCCGGATCGACGAGAATAAGGTGGTGGAATTCCGCACGAGATTGAAGGTCTCGTTCAAGTATCACCCGGAGATGAGCCAGTAGCGGTGGTTGGACTGACGGGGCAGCGTGCGGGGTGATAAAGGTCTTGCCCGGCTAGCGTTCCAGAGCTCCGAGCTCGTTGTCATCCTCAAGGCGCCGATGCTTCCGGCACTCAATGCCTGGATGCGGGGGGTGGATGAGACGGTCGCCAAGGAGCAGGTCCGCACGGGTCTGTTCTTCAACGGCGCAGTCATGAATGAAAGCACGATTCAGTCCGTGAAGGACAGCCTCGAACGCGGTAATCCGAGACCCTACTACGGCATGATCGGCGGGGCGTACGCCTACATCTTCATCCCCACGTCAATCGGCTGCGTGGCCAAGGTGAAGAACACCGAGACCGGCGACGAGATCGACTTGACGCCCTACGACGCGTGGTAGGGGGACTGCTGTGTCGTCGCCCGTCGAGGTACGCATGACTCCTGCGCCCCGGGAAGTCCCGCCTCGGCCTCTGGCGATCTTTCTTCCTTTCCTGCGCCTGGGTCTCACCTCCTTCGGCGGTCCTGCCATGGTCGCCTATGTCAGGAACCTCGCCGTCAAGAAGAAGCAGTGGCTGAGCGGTGACTCCTTCAATGACGGCGTAGCCCTCTGTCAGGCGATCCCGGGAGCGACCGCCATGCAGAGTACCGCTTACGTGGGTCTCAAGGCCCGGGGATTCTCTGGAGCAGCCGCTGCGTATGTTGGCTTCGGGTTGCCCGCTTTCATCTTCATGCTCATATTGTCCGCGCTCTACAAGTACGGGCAGGAAGCGCCTCTGATCCTGTCGCTGTTTAGCGGCCTGCGGGCCATAGTCGTGGCCCTTTTGGCCAATGCCGCCCTCAGTTTCGGCATCACGACTATCAAGAACTGGTGGGGCCTGCCGGTAGTGGCCGGAGCGGCGGTGGCCCTGTTTTTTGGCGTGAATCCTATCTACGTGATCTTCGCCGCTGCCGCGGTCGGTCTAGCCCTACCGCTGAAGGCCGGGGCGGCGCCCAAGGCTGACGCGGGGCCCGGCGAAGCCCCGCTCGTTCCTGCGTCCCGTCTTGCTGCTCTTGGCCGTGGCCGCTGTCGTCATGGGGATTCTCTACGTATTCAGACCGCCACTCTTCAATCTGGCCTTGACCATGCTCCGAGTCGATCTCTTCGCCTTTGGCGGCGGCTTCGCCTCGATCCCCCTCCTGCAGCACGAGGTCGTGAGCGTCCACCACTGGCTAACGGCTCCAGTATTCATAGACGGCATCGCCCTGGGCCAGGTGACACCCGGTCCTATCGTCATCACCGCCACCTTCGTGGGATACATGTTCGCAGGGCTGGCAGGAGCCGTCGTCGCCACCGCGGCCATCTTCCTGCCATCGTTTGCGGTCCTCGTGCTGGTCGAGCCCTACTTCGACCGATTCATGCGCAACCGCTACTTCAGGAAAGCCATTACCGGCGTCCTGCTGTCGTTTGTGGGGCTACTCCTCGCAGTCACGGTGCGCTTGGCCGTCAACGTCAGTTGGGAGATCTGGAGTGTGGTCCTGGCGGTGTCAGCCTTCGCCGCGCTGCGCCTTAAGATCGATGTGCTGTGGGTCGTCGTCGGGGGAGGAGTGATCTCGGTGATAATCGGGTTGTTCTGAGCCCGCCGCGATCAACTGCTCCTTCCTCGCACGCTCGCGAGCGGCGGGGCCTCCGTCCACTGCTTCATTGACGCCCGCCGAGCCGGAGCAGTGGCTCAGCAAGCGACGCCGACCATCCCGCCGCTGGGCAGTTGACTTCTCCTCCGAGCTACGTGACCAATGAACGGACGCGCATGCCCGCAAGGAGGATCACCCATGGGAGGCATCTTCAAGGTGAGGATCACCGAGTCGGCCTGGCAGCTTCACGATCTGCGCTACCGCTTCATCTGGAGCGCTTGGCTGGACGGGACTCTCCTGGGCAGCGGCCATGCGTTCGATTCCGACGAAGCACTTCAGCAGGCCCAGGAACTTGTGG
>JADGPI010000227.1 GCA_017882525.1 Thermoleophilia bacterium | reverse complement strand
GCTTGATGTTCTGGTGGTGGGCGGTGGGGGTCGCGAGCACGCTCTCGTGCGCGGACTCAGGCGGAGCGGTCGGATCGGGCGCCTCTTCTGCGCTCCCGGCAATGCGGGCATCGCCGCCGACGCCCATATCGTTCCCCTCGCGGCGGACGACCTCCCCAGCCTGCTGGCGTTCGTTGAGGCGGAGAAGATCGATCTGACCGTGGTGGGACCGGAGGCTCCGCTGGTAGCTGGGTTGGCCGATCTGCTCCGCGACAATGGCCATGTGGTCTTCGGTCCGGGTAAAGCTGGAGCTAAGCTTGAGGGTTCGAAGGCCTTTGCTAAAGAGGTCATGGAAGCCGCCGGCGTGCCCACCGCGGCGTCCGCCCTATTCACCGACTATCAACTCGCCCGCGACTACGTGCACCAGGTTGGGACGCCGGTGGTGGTGAAGGCCGATGGACTGGCCGCCGGCAAGGGGGTGATCGTGGCGCTCACCATGGAGGAGGCGGAAGCCGCCTTGGTGGAGTGCTTCGTGGACAGGCGGTTCGGCGTTGCCGGGGATGTCGTGCTCGTGGAGGAGTTCCTCTCCGGAGAGGAGCTGTCGCTCCTAGCTGTGGTGAGCGGCCGCCAGATCTTGCCTCTTGCGCCTGCTCAAGACTATAAACGCGCTCTTGACGGTGACGCGGGGCCGAACACTGGGGGCATGGGGTCGTACTCTCCGGTGCCGGCGGTGGACGAATCTCTATGCGCAGGTCTGGTGGAAGTGGTCGTCCGGCCTACGGTGGAGGAGATCGCGCGCCGGGGCATCGACTTCCGTGGCGTTCTCTATGCCGGGCTGATGCTGACCCCGCGGGGGCCGAAGGTTCTCGAGTTCAATTGTCGTTTCGGCGACCCGGAGACCCAGGCACTTCTGCCTCGTTTGCGGTCCGATCTTCTGGAACTGCTATGGTGCGCGGCTCGCGGCGAGAGACTGCCGGACGCCGTGTGGGCCGAGGGACCGGCGGTGGGAGTGGTGATGGCTTCGCGCGGCTACCCGGCTTCGAGCTCGAAAGACGACGTGATAACCGGGTTGGAGGAGGCCGCGCGGGTGCCCGGAGTGGAGGTGCTGCACTCGGGCACCGCGCTCAAAGACGGCCGGATGGTCACCGCGGGTGGGCGCGTTCTGACGGTAACGGCGGTCGGCGCCTCTTTCGCTGAGGCGCGACGTCTGGCCTACGAGGGAGTGCGGCACATCACGTTCGACGGGGCGCTGCACCGCACGGACATCGCACTGCGGGCTGAGGAGTGGGAGAGGGCGGCAGGGCCGTCGGGCCGGAGTGCCGCCCCGGCGGATGGGGCAAGCAAGAAAGGAGCCGGACGTGGGTGACGAGAACGATAGCGGCGCACCCCTGGTCGGGGTGCTGATGGGATCGAAGTCGGACGCCGAAGTGATGGACGCCGCGATCAGGGAGCTCGAAGAGCGGGGCATCACCCACGAGGTGAAGGTGATCTCGGCTCACAGAGACCCGGAGGCGGTGCGCGAGTATGCCCTGGGGGCGGAGGCGCGGGGCCTGAGAGTCATCATCGCCGGAGCTGGCAAGGCCGCGGCGCTCCCGGGCGTGGTGGCGTCGATGACGGATCTGCCGGTGATCGGAGTGCCCATCCGGACGTCAGACCTGGGAGGCCTCGATTCGCTGCTCTCCATGGTGCAGATGCCGCCCGGCGTCCCCGTGGCGACCGTGGCCATCAACGGAGCGCGGAACGCCGCGATCCTTGCCGCCAAGATCTTGCGGCTTGCGGGTCTACCAGGTGAAGGAGCGGAGCGATGATCGAACGCTATTCCACCCCCGAGATGACAGGCATCTGGACCGACGAGGCTCGCATGGCGGCGTGGCTCCAGGTGGAGCTCGCCGTGTGCGAGGCGTGGGCGGAACTGGGGGAGATCCCGCCGGAAGCGGTGGCCGAGATCAAGCAAAAAGCGTGCTTCGATGTGGAGCGGGTGAAGGAGATCGAAGAGATCACCCAGCACGACGTCATCGCCTTCCTCACCAATCTCGCCGAGAATGTGGGCGACGCTTCAAAGTACATCCACTTCGGCCTCACTTCCTCGGACGTCCTCGACACTGCGCTTGCCCTTCAGCTCCGCGCGGCCGGCGAGCTGCTACTGGAAGAGACGACAAAGCTCGGGCGCATCCTCCAGCGCCGAGCCCTCGAGCACCGCGACACAGTCATGATCGGCCGCACCCACGGTATCCATGCCGAGCCGATCACCTTCGGGATGGTGCTGGGACTGTGGGCGTTCGAAGTCAAGCGGGGCCTGGGGCGGCTACAGAACGCCACCAGGCAGGTGGCCGTAGGCAAGATATCCGGGGCGGTGGGCACCTATGCCAACGTCGATCCCCGGGTCGAGCAACTGGTTATGGCCATCTTGGACCTGGGCCTGGAGCCCGTCTCTACTCAGGTGGTGCAGCGCGACAGGCACGCCGAGTTCATGAGTGCCCTCGCCCTGCTCGCCACCACCATCGAGAAGATCGCCCTGCAGGTGCGCCATTACCAGCGCACCGAGGTCTTGGAAGCCGAGGAGTATTTCGCCCCGGGCCAAAAAGGCTCGTCGGCTATGCCCCATAAGCGAAATCCCATCATCTCCGAGCGCCTCTGCGGCCAGGCGCGGATCGTCCGCGGCAACATGCTGGTGGCCTACGAGAACGTCGCCCTCTGGCACGAGCGCGACATCAGCCACTCGAGCGCGGAGCGCGTCATCCTGCCCGACAGCACGATCCTTCTGCATTACATGCTGAAAAAGGCCTGTTGGTTGGTGGATAAGCTCAACGTCTATCCGGAGGCGATGGCGGCCAACCTCGAAAAGAGTTACGGGCTCATCTATAGTCAGCGGGTGCTGCTGCAGCTCATCCAGTCCGGGGTCTTGCGCGACGACGCCTACAAGATGGTCCAGCGGAGCGCCATGAAGGCCTGGGAGGACAGACTTCCTTTCAAGGATCTGCTCGCGGGCGACCCGGAAGTGATGCGCCGGCTCACAGTCGCGGACTTGGACGCCTGCTTCGATCCCGCCTATCAGCTGCGTAACCTGGGGGTCATCTTCGAGCGCGTGGAGGCCCTGGAGTGGTAAGTCGCCGGGGGATCCCGCCGGAAAACACCAGGAGATCATGATGGCATTCGGCAAGTTCGCGGTGGACTACGAGCTGCGCATCGACTACGACCGGCTGAGAAGAGAGCGGGTTCAGAAGGTCAGGGCGCAGATGGCAGAGGACGGCGTGGGTGCCATCATCACCTGGGACGCAGACAACATCCGCTACATCTCGTCCTACTACGTCACCACCCCGATGCGTGCCTCGGAGTACCAAGCGGTGTTCATCGCGCGGAA
This sequence comes from Thermoleophilia bacterium, assembly GCA_017882525.1. GTDB lineage: Bacteria > Actinomycetota > Thermoleophilia > RBG-16-64-13 > RBG-16-64-13 > Chersky-299. The sequence goes on along the minus strand of JADGPI010000227.1, from coordinate 525 downwards.
CGGTGAGCCGCACCTGATCGGCGGCGGGACCCCGAAAGAGACCGCCCGCCGGATGCCCTGGCTTGCCGGAGTGCAGCCCTCTTACGGTATGCCTCGCCTTTCTGCCCGTGATTCTCACGACCCCCTCCTCAACGCGTGGGTGAACGGGGTGGCCAAGCTCATGGCCGACTATGGCGTGGAGAAAGAGACGCTGGCCATCGACGGGTCCACCCTCGAGCACCTGTTCTTTGAGGCCTTCGCCCGCAAGGGGATCACCTGCGTCCACGGCAAACCCACCATGGACTATGCCCGCATGGTGAAGACCGTGGACGAGATCGAGCTCATCAAGATAGCCTGCGCCAACTCCGAGCGCGCCCATGCCGCCATCGCCGACGCGATCCGGCCGGGGGTGAAGGAGTGTGATCTGGTAGGGATCGGTATCAGAGAGCTCTACGCCGAGGGCGCCGACCACACAGAAGACCTGGTGTGCATGTCCGGGGAGAACACCAACCCCTACGGTTGGACTTTCACGGACAGGATGATCCG
>JADGPI010000226.1 GCA_017882525.1 Thermoleophilia bacterium | reverse complement strand
CGATGTCCACCACCAGCGGTCCCAGCGTGTAGAACGGCGCCTCGTGGCACAACTCCCTGGCCTTATCCACCTGCATCTGGATCTGGTCCATCGGCACGTGCCCCGGGCCTTCGATCATCACCTGAACGTCGTACTCCCACGCCTTCTTCGTAAGCTCCCCGAGCGTCTTCAGTTCGGCGAACTGGGCCTCGTCGCTGGCGTCCGCCAGGCAGCCGGGACGCAGCCCGTCTCCCAGCGAAAACGCCACGTCGTATTTCTGGAAGATCTTGCAAATGTCCTCGAAATGTTCGTAGAGGAAGTTCTGGCGGTGGTTCCGCACCATCCACTGCGCCAGGATGGCGCCCCCCCGGCTGACGATCCCCGTGATGCGTTTGGTCGTCATCGGCACGTACTGCACCAGCACGCCCGCGTGGATGGTCATGTAATCCACGCCCTGTTCGGCCTGCTCCTCGATCACCTCGAGCATCAGTTGCGGCGTGATGTCTTCCACCCGGTGAACTCTAGCCACCGCCTCATAGATGGGGACCGTGCCCACCGGCACCGGCGAATTCCCGATGATGGCGCGGCGAATCGCCTCCAGGTCTCCACCCGTGGACAGGTCCATCACTGTGTCGGCGCCGTATTTAATCGAGTACTGCAGCTTCTCGAGCTCCTCTGCGATGTTGGACGTAACCGCCGAGTTGCCGATGTTGGCGTTGATCTTGCATTTGGCCGCGATGCCGATGCCGGCCGGCTCCAGGTTGGTGTGCCGGATGTTGGCTGGGATGATCATGCGCCCGCGCGCCACCTCCGAGCGGACCACTTCCGGCGTGAGGCCCTCGCACCCGGCGACGCACATCATTTCCTCGGTGGCGACGCCTTGCCGGGCGTAGTGCAACTGCGTCCTCACACCATCACCGAGACGTTTGGCGACCCATTCGGTTCTCATAGAAACTCCTTCACTCCGCCCTCTGAATACTTCGATTATGGCATAGGGCAGTGGCCGCGAGCCCTCTGCCCGCGGCGCTCGACCCCATCCTCCCGTGGGCCCGTGTCAATTGGAGTACAATCACCTGAGGACTGAGATTAGTTCCTGGGGCGGGCCGTGCGCCTGCTTGCTGTTGTCACATGGGAGGCTTTAAGGATTGATATGACTGCAAACAAGATCTTCAGGTTGGCGGCTGCCCTGACGCTGGGTTTGGCCGTGATCGCATTTTTAGCGCCGGCCCCTTGCCAGGCGCAGATATACAGGCTGAGCAAGGAAGAACTGATTGAGCTGACTTCCACCATGCCGAGCACCTGGGAGCGGTTCCCGGACGGCCGACCCAAGGTCCCCGATGCCATGCTGGAGCGCGCCAAGGGCCTGTCTTCGGAAGAGATGATGGGCAACCAGTACACCGACGGGTTCCAGGTTCTGCATCCCGGCAAGAAGATGGTCGGCAGGGCGTTCACGCTACAATTCGTGCCGGCCCGTCCCGAGTTGGATGGCTTCGCCCGATCCAGAGCCCAAAAGGCCGGCATCAACGGGCTGAACAACCAGACGGTGATCGACATGCTTGAGCCCGGCGATATTCTCTGCGTGGACCTGTTCGGAAAGAAGCAGGGCGGGACCATCGTCGGCGACAACCTGTTCTACTACATCATGCGGGCCACCAAGGGAGCGGGCCTGGTGGTGGATGGCTCCATCCGTGACCTGGAGGGGATCGCCCCCATGGAGATGCCGCTGTACTTCATGCACACGGATCCTAGCGCCATCGGTCAGGCGACTCTCGCTGGGTGGAATATCCCCGTGAAGATTGGCACCGTGACCGTTCTTCCCGGCGACCTGGTCGTGGGCGACCAGGAGGGACTCAACTTCGTCTCGCCCAGCCGGGTGGAGCAGATGCTGGACCGCGCCGATGAGACGCACATCCACGACGAGTGGACACGGAAGCAGTTCGACACCGGCAAGTACAAGTCGAGCGAGATTTACGGCAGCCCGCGCGACCCGCAGTTGAAGAAGGAATACGCCGACTATCTGAAGAAGCGTTTGGAAGAGATCCGCAAGAAGTAGTTTCGGTTTGAGGCGGAGCGCCCGCGGCGCTCCGCCTTCCAGCCTACTTTACCCGTTTGCAGTTGAGTTCCATCGGCGGCATTTCGCCTCCGCCGCCGCTCATCGACACCTTCAGTTTCAAATCGTCCGCGGTGAACGTTCCCGCGTAGCTCAACTTTCCGAACTCCATGGTTATGGTGAACGAGACCTTGTCGCCGTCGACCTTGCCTTCGTCGATCTTCAACTCCCCGCCCAGACCGCCCTGGAGGGTGCCCGTGAGCTTGGCCCCCTCGGCCTTCAGGACGAAAGTGTTGTCGAAAGAACCCCCTGGGGTTTCGATCGTACCTTTCCAGGTGCCGCTGACATCCGCCGCGGACGCCACCAACGCCAAAGCCATCAGCAAGAACAATAGTCTGCGCATATTCGTGAGTACCGTCCTCCCTCGATCGACACCATCATACACGACCGCCAAGTAGGGCAGGCGGTTTCGCCTGCCCCTAAATGGCCTCGAGTTCTTCTT
>JADGPI010000225.1 GCA_017882525.1 Thermoleophilia bacterium | reverse complement strand
GCGGTGGACACCCCGTCGATCGTCCGAAACTTGTTTGCCGGCCAGGGCAAGCTGATGAGTGGCATGCTGGCCGATACGGACTTCGGCTACAACCCGCAACTGAAGCCCTACCCGTATGACCCGACCAAAGCGAAACGGCTCCTCACGGAGGCGGGATACGCGTCGGGGATCGATGTGACGCTCTACGCCGGCAGCGGGACCATGGTGAACGACAAGCAGCTTCTCGAAGTGATCGCGGACATGTGGTCCAAGGTCGCGATTCGGGCCAAGGTCCAGATGCTGGAGATGGCCCAGCGTGGCAAGATGAACAACGAGCGGATGCTGCCGCCGAACTCGATGCTCCTGACGACGCCGCAGAGCACGCTGCTCGACGCCGACGGCAGTGTGTGGCGGCTCCTCCACCCGAACGGTCTCTGGGGAAAGTATTGGACGGGCAATCAGCCGGGTGGGCGCTTCTACGAGCTGATGGAACAGGCGCGCACGTTACTCGACCAGCGGAAGCGGCAGGCGCTCTACACGGAGGCTTCGCTGATCCTGCACGAGGAGAAACCCTATCTGGAGCTCTTCCAAGAAGTGCTCACGTACGGCACGAGCAAGCGCGTCACCTTCAAGCCGCGGCCGGATTACCGCATGATCGTCTCGGAGATGACCGCGACGCCGTGAGGACATATCGCCCGCGCGGGAGCGGCCTGCCCGCACGGCGCGCTGAAGGGATCGCGCACGTGCAGTGGGCTCCCTGCCCGACATGCCAGGACAACGAGAACTTGCCAGAAGAGGAGAGGTAGCGATGGCGAAGAAAAGGGTCTGTGTCATCAAGGGAGATGATGCGGCGCCGGAAGTGGTCTGTCCGACTGTTCAGCTTCTCGAGCGCATGAAGCTCGGCATCGAGTTTGTCTGGCTGACTACCGGCGAGGAGGCAATCCGGCGCTACGGGGAAGGCTTCCCCCCGGCAGCGAAGACGGCGGTTGACGAGGCCGCCTGCACCCTCTTTGGCTCGACGCGCGATCCTCGAACCGCCGGGTTGGCCTACTTGCGATGGGGGAAGAAGACGTACGCGAATTTTCGGCCGGTCAAATGGATGCCGGGGATGCGAAGTCCCCTCAAGAGACCAGAGGGGATCGACTTCGTCATTGTGCGGGAGAACCTGGAGGGGCTCTATCCGGGGCGGGAGGGCAACCTCGCCCAACTGGAGCCCCTCAAGCTCACCGATCCCATGACACTCGAGGTCCTCGACACGTCCAAAAAGGGGAAGTTCGCCGTCCGCGTCATCACCGAGGAGAACACGCGGAACATCGCCAGGGCCGGCTGCGAGCTTGCGAGGAAACGCAAGGCCAGCGGAGGGAGGGGCGAGGTCACTGTCGTCGCGAAGTACAACGTGCTGGTGCAGTCCGACGGGTTGTTCAGACAGGTCGTCGAGGACACGGTGAAGCAGTACCCGGAGCTGACCTTCGACCAGCTCCTCGGCGATAACTTCTGCCAGCAGATGATCATCAATCCCCAGCAGTTTGACGTCGTGGTCATTCCCAATGAGAGCGGGGATGCGTTTTCTGATGGTGCGGCGGGGTTGGTGGGTGGATTGGGCCTTGCCCCCAGCGCCTGCATCGGCGACGAGTACGCCTATTTTGAGCCGGTCCACGGAACGGCGCCGGACCTCACCGGAAAGAATATCATCAACCCCACCGCGATGCTGCTGTCCGCGAAGTGGATGCTGGACTACCTGGGCTTCACCGAAGCGGCAGAGCGGCTGGAAAAGGCCGTCTACCAGGTATATGCGGAAGGAAAGCAGCTCACGCATGACCAAGGCGGCACTGCCTCGACGACACACTTCTGTCAGGCCGTGCAGGACAAGCTGTAATCGGCATCGCGCCTTCCTGAATGGAGGGATGAGCGCGGTGAACTGAGGGCGTCTCTGGCCGATGCGGCCGGCTGTTCTTCAGCGCTACCCGTGGCCGGAGTCCCGGACACATGCGGTTGAGGAGAGGAGATTGGCATGAAAATCATCGCGATCGACACCCTGCTGCTTCGCGTACCCACGCCGCACCCCATCCGTCTGGCTTTTGCCGAGAATCAGTTGGTCATCGTCACCATTCGCGCCGACGAAGGGGCGACCGGCTTTGGCTACACCATCGCCTTCGGGGGAGGCGGCGGCGAAGCCATTCAGTCGTACATCGAAACGAAGCTCAAGCCTCTCCTCCTCGGAGAGGACCCGCACTTCGTGGAGCGGCTCTGGGAACGAATGTACCGTGGGGATCGGGGAGTCCGCCGCGTGGGGCTTGCGGGCTACGCGGTCGCCGCGCTCGACATCGCGCTCTGGGACCTGGTGGCGAAGGCTGCGGGCCTTCCGCTCTTCAAGCTCTGGGGGGCCGTTTCCGACCGCATTCCGGCATATGGAAGCGGAGGTTACCCCATGTATCCGGTGGAGGAGTTGATTGCTGAAGCGCAGCGGTATGTAGCCGAGGGCTGCCAGTATTACAAGATGAAAATCCACGATCCCGATCCGCAGGTGAATCGGCGACGGGTCGAGGCCCTGCGAAAGGCCCTCGGAGATAAGGTCCGCCTGATGGTGGACGTGAACCAGAAGTGCAATGTCTTGGGGGCAATCCGCCAGGCTGAACTACTCGAGGAGTTCGACCTCGTCTGGTACGAGGAGCCGGTCCTCGCCGACGACATCGCGGCCTGCGCCGAGGTGGCGCGCTCGATCCGCATCCCGGTGGCCACCGGGGAGAACAACTACACCCGGTTCGAGTTTCGCGAGATCCTGGAGCGGAAGGCCGCCCACTACGTCATGCCCGACATCTGCCGTGCGAACGGCTTCAGCGAGACGATGAAGATCGGTCACCTGGCCGGCGCGCACCAGATCGCCATCTCCCCTCACGTGCCCCACGAGTTGTCCCTCCACGTGCTGGGGGCGCTGAGTAACGGGTTCCTGGCGGAGTATATCGACTGGGTACCGGCCGATCTATTCGAGGGCATGCCGCACTGCGAAGATGGCCACTTCCGCATTCCCGACCGTCCGGGGCACGGGATCGCTTTAGCCCCCGGCGCCGACAAGAAATATCGGGTCTAAAGGAAGCCGCGGCGGGGCACGGCCTGCGCGTCATTTCGGCAATAGTCTGGCGGAGGGCCGGAGGGCGGAAGAGCGGCAGGCCGGACCCGCAGGAAAACGGCCTCCGTGAACCAGATCGATTACGAGGAGCTAACGGTGGGAAATGACGTCGTGGTCCATGCACGTCCCTTGAAGCAATTTGTGCAGGCGGTATTCGAGAGGGCGGGCTTCACGCCCGACGGCGCCGAGAT
>JADGPI010000224.1 GCA_017882525.1 Thermoleophilia bacterium | reverse complement strand
GCGTGAGTGACACTATCGTGACAACATTCGCAACCGCTTCCGGCCCGGCCCTCGGGCCGGAAGCGACCTCGAGCGCCAAGGCCGGCGTCTCCATCCGCAACGTCTCGCACATATTCGAGGGGCGGGGGGGGAAAGACGTCCACGCTCTCGACAACGTCTCCATGGAGATCCCTCTCGGCCACATGGCGGCCATCATCGGGCCCAGCGGGTGCGGCAAGTCGACTCTGCTGTACGTCTTGGGCGGACTCCTCGATCCCACGGGAGGCACGGCCTACGTCGATGGCCAGCCGGCCATGACCATGGACCGGCGCAAAGTCGGCTACATGTTCCAGCAGCCCACGCTGTGGGCCTGGCGGACGACCTTGAACAACGTGCTCCTGCCCTTCGAGATCCGCTACGGCAAGAAAGCCGCCGCCCAAAAGCGCGACCAAGCCATGAAACTCTTGGAGACGACCGGGATCGGCGAGTTCCACCATTCTTACGCCCACCAGCTCTCCGGAGGCATGGCCCAGCGCGCGGCCATCTGCCGCATGCTCATCACCGACCCCAGCCTGCTCCTCCTAGACGAGCCGTTCGGGGCACTCGATGAACTGACCCGGGACGCCATGGACGAGGAGCTCGGACGGGTGGTCGAGGAGCATAAAGCGACGTCGTTCATCGTCACCCACTCCATACCCGAGGCGGTGTTCCTCGCCGACGCCATCTACGTGATGACCCCTCGCCCCGGACGCATCTTCCGGGTGATCCCCATCTCTTTCCCCCGGCCGCGATCGATCTCGGTCACGACCACGCCGGAGTTCGCTGAGCTGACGGGCGCCGTCAGGAACGCGCTTAACGAGGCGGGATCGCGGGAGGTGAAGTGATGAGCCAAAAGGATAGTCTGGCTCTGAGCGCCGAAGAGCCGTCAGTCTCGCCCGCAGCCGCGCCGGTGTCCGGTCGGCGGACGGAGAGCTCGCTAAGGCGAGCCTTCAGAGGGCGCTTGGGCACTGTGGTGGGGCTCATCCTATTCGGGGTCATATTCATCCTGGTCTGGGAGGGAATCTTCCAACTGAAGGTTCTTTCCAAGTTCATCATCCCGTCGGCCTTCAAGACGTTGGAAGAGATTGTTCGGATCTTTGGGAATGTCTTCAGTGGAGGCGTCTACCTGACGGCGACGTGGATCACCATCGAGGAGATCGCGGTCGGGTTCGCGCTGGGTATGGTCGCGGGGATCGTCCTCGGCATCATAATAGGTGAGACCGCCTTTGGGCGGCGGGTCCTGATGCCGTATGTGGTTGGGTTCAACGCAATGCCCAAGGTTGCGTTTGCTCCCCTCTTCGTCGCGGCGCTCGGCTTCGGGCTGGCCCCCAAGATCCTGATGGCGGCGATCATCGCGTTCTTCCCTGTGGTCGTCAACACCGCGACCGGAATCGAGTCCGCCAGCGACAACGAGCTCATGCTCTTCCGAGCCATCGAGGCGTCGAGGTGGAAGACTCTGTGGAAGCTCAAGTTCCCGACCGCTTTGCCGTTCGTGTTCGCCGGGCTAAAGATAGCCGCCGTTCTAGCGGTGATCGGGGCCGTGGTCGCCGACATCCTGAGCGGCGGGAAGGGCGGCCTCGGAAAGTCGATCATGATCGCCTCCATCGACCTCCAGACCGCCACGATTTTTGCGCTCATCGTGCTGCTGAGCATAGTCGGATTGGTGGTCTATCTGATCGTGGCCGTGGCCGAGCACTATATCGTGCACTGGCGTCAGCCAAAGTGGCGTAGAAAGTAACAGTAGCGACGGCTGCGTCCGTCGGGCTCGAAGAGCGACCCGTGATGTCCTTCGAGCCCGACGGACGGTAGCTGCGCTGAGGACGCGCTGGAGACCCCTGCTGAGGGCTCATCGCAGCCGCGAAGCGCTCGGCGGCCTGGGCGTGACAGCCACTAGCGTCGCGCCAACAGCTACATCATCACGGACCTCGACCGCCATGCGGATCACTTCTTCCTGACCCAGGTGGATTTATGGCTAAACTTTTAGAATATCAAGGCAAAGGCTGGCTTCGGGAGGCCGGACTGGCCGCGCCCCGGGGTCGGGCGGCCGACACTGCGGAGCAGGTGGCCGCGATAGCGGTCGAACTGGCCTGCCCCGTGGTAGTCAAGGCTCAGGTCCAGGCCGGGGGCAGGGGCAAGTCCGGTGGCCTCGCGATGGCCGACACTCCGGTCGAGGCTGCCGCCGCCGCCTTGCGTCTTCTGGGCTCCGAGCTCAAGGGAGGGCTCATCCGCCAGGTGCTCGTGGAGGAGAAGCTGGACATCGTCCACGAGTTCTATGCCGGCTATACGGTGAACTCCGGCCGCGAGGCTCGCTGCCCGATGCTGATGTTCAGCCCTCAAGGTGGCATGGACATCGAGAGCGTACCCGAAGAGAAGTTGTTCCGACTGCTCGTCTCTCCCACCAGGGGCCCAGGTGAGCCGGAGTTATTGGACATGCTCCAGCGAGCCGAGGTGCCCCCCGAGCACCGCCGGGCCTTGGTCAAGTTTTTGGTGGGGCTATTCCGGGCCTACCGCACGTACGACTGCTTCACTCTAGAGATAAATCCCCTGGTCCTGATCAGGGCCGGCGGTTTCGTGGCTGCCGACTGCAAGATGGAGATCGATAACAACTCTGTCTTCCGCCATCCGGAGATGAGCATCGAAGTTGCCCGGGATTTCGGCCACGATCCCACCGAGTTGGACCTTATCGGTTGGGGTATCGAGGAGGCCGACCAGCGCGGGTCGGGATTCCTCATGAGCATGGGCTTCGATGAGAAGACCCCGGGTTATATCGGCTATCACCCCATCGGTGGCGGCTCGGCAATGTTGGGCATGGACGCTCTCAGCAAGGTGGGCCTCAAAGTGGCCAACTACGCCGACACCAGCGGCAACCCTGTGGGATCCAAGATTTACCGCGTCGCCAAGGTGGTTCTCTCCCAGCCCGGCATAGACGGGTATCTACTGGGGGGGTTCATGATGGCCAACCAGGAGCAGTGGCACCACGCCCACGCCATCGTGAAAGCCTTGCGCGAAACCCTGCCCCAGCGGCCGGGACTGCCCTGTCTGCTCCTGCTCTGTGGCAACAAGGAAGAAGAGTCGCTCGCCATCCTACGCGAGGGGCTCGCCGATGTGCCCGGCGGGGAGCGCATAGAGATCTACGGTCGGGAGCACGTCACCGACACCGGATTCATCGCCCAGAAGATGCTCTCGATGGTGCACGAGTATCAACGGGCCCGGGGCGGGTGAGGAGACTACATGCTCGCATTCTCCGAAAGGACCATAACCGTCTCCATCGACACGGAGAAGTGCCCGCAATGCGAGAGCAAGGCCTGTGTCTCAGCCTGTCGGATGTACGCGCGCGGCATCTTGGAGTTGAAAGACGGCTTGCCCTCGGTCGCGCACCTCGACCCTGAAGGAGTGGAACGGGGGGGCACCGAGTGCCTGGCGTGTGAATACGAATGTCGCTTGCGGGGACGGAGCGCCATCGCCATCGAGGTGCCCATCAAGGGCCTGCCCGAGTATCTGAAGAGACGCGGACTTCTTCGGTCCGACGGGCGCGAGGGGTAGAGGGCATATGGGGATTCTCATCGATAGAAGCACTCGAGTGCTGGTGCAAGGCGTCACCGGTCGGGAAGGCTCCTTGCGCGCTCAGTACATGAAGGACTACGGCACCCGGGTCGTGGCCGGCACCAGCCCGGGAAAAGGGGGCACGGAAGTCCACGGCATCCCCGTCTACGACACCGTGGAAGCCGCCATTGCGGCCGAAGGGCCCGTGGACTTCAGCGTGGTCTTCGTGCCCGGACGAGCGCTCCTTCCTGCTATCGAGGAAGCGGCAGAGGCCGGTGTCCCTAACGTAGTCGCCTGCGTGGAGTCCGTGCCGATCCAGGACATCATGGTGATGGTCGAGTACTGCAAGCAGCGGGGCACTCGTCTCCTCGGGCCTGGCACCATCGGGGCCATCACCCCCGGAGAGGCTGTGGTCGGTTGGCTGGGCGGCAGCGTGGGTTGGGCCAACACCTTCTTCGCCCCAGGCCCCATCGGAGTCTTCTCTCGCAGCGGCGGCCAGTCGGGGACCATCCCCTGGATACTCAGCCTCGCCGGCTTCGGCGTTTCCACCGTGGTCCACACCGGCACCGAACCGGTGCTCGGCACCTCCATGGCCGACCTGCTGCCTTTGTTCGAGGCCGATCCCCACACTGAGGCCGTAGCGGTGTTCTCTGAGATCGGCGGTTCCCAGGAAGAGGAGTGCGCGCAGGTGATCGCCTCCGGCGGTTTCACCAAGCCTTTTGTTATCTTCGTGGCCGGCTCCTGGGCGCCCGAAGGTCAGCGCTTCTCCCACGCCTCCAGTATCGTGGAACGAGGCCGGGGGTCGGCGAAGAGCAAGATGGAAGCCATCGAGAAGGCCGGGGGATATGTGGCTGAGAGCCCCAACGACATCCCTCGTATCTTGCGCAAGGTACTTGTGCAGTAGGTGCAGTAGTCAACAGAAGCAGTAAAAGAAGCTCGAAAGGAACCCCATATGGCAGTCATGCGCTCCGTTCTTTATGTCCCCGGCAACAACGAGAAGATGATCGGCAAGTCTTCAGGTCTCGGAGCCGACATCGTCACTCTCGATCTGGAGGACTCCGTTCCTCCTGCTGAGAAAGCCAACGCCCGTGTGATCTCCGCGGCCGCCCTGGAAGAAGTGGCCTCGGGAGGCTCTGAGGTCTACGTCCGCCTCAACAACTGGGAGACCCTCATGACCGACGACGACCTGGAGGCGGTCGTGCAGAAGGGACTTCATGGGGTGACGCTGGCCAAGTGCGGGCATCCCGATGACGTCAAGCGCCTCGACTGGAAGTTGGACGAGCTCGAGCGCCGCCGCGGGCTCGCGCGGGGCAGCGTCAAGATCTCCATCCTGCTGGAGACGGCCAAGGGTGCCATCAACGCCTACCCCTCGCTGACAGCCAGCCCCCGCATGGTGAGCGCGATATTCGGGGCCGTTGACTTCACCAAGGACATGCGGGTGAAGCTCACCTCCGAAGGCGTGGAGCAGAAATATGCCCGCCGCCACATTGCAGTGGCCGCTCGCGCCGCCGGGGTGGTGGCCATCGATGCACCCTTTGTCGCATACCAGGACATGGAGGCCTTCGAGGCAAATGTCCGCGACGGCCGGCAGATGGGCTACGAGGGCCGGATGATCATCCACCCGAGCCAGGTCGAGGTGTGCAACCGCATGTATGCGCCGGACCCCGACGACGTGGTGTGGGCCAAGGGCGTGGTGAAGGCCTTCGAGGAGGAGGCCATCGCCAAAGGGAGCGCCGCCATCTCGTACAACGGCAAGATGGTGGACACCCCCGTTTACCTCAGTGCCAAAGATATCCTCGCGTCCCACGGAGAAATCGAAGCCAAGAACGCAATCAGGAAATAGACAGAGCGAATTCACACTGCGAAGGAGAAAGTAGATCATGGTAGAGCCGATCCCGGTCAATCCAGCGGAACGTTTGGTCCAGAGCATATCCACGGCGGAACTCGAGCGCCGCTGGAAGGCCACGCGCGAGATGATGCGCGAGCGGGGGATCGACTACCTAGTGATGCAGAATCACGAGGAGTACCTCG
>JADGPI010000223.1 GCA_017882525.1 Thermoleophilia bacterium | reverse complement strand
TTGGCCAAACAGACCTTCCGGGCTGCCGCGGAGTCGCTCGCATCCATTCGGGCCTTCGTGGATAAATGGGCCACCGAGGTCGGGCTGGGAGAAGAGCAGATTCACCGCATCAAGCTGGCGGTGACTGAAGCCTGCGCCAACGCCATGGAGCACCCTGACGAGAAGAGTGACATCACCTTGTGGGCCTGGCATCGGTTGGACCGCTTCACGGTCGACGTGTGGCACGCCGGGGAATTCCGGGTGAAGAGCAGCCAGGAAAGAGGCCGCCGGGGGGTGGGTCTCCCTCTCATGGTGGCCTCGGCCGATGAGGTCAGCTTCGCCTGCCTTCCCGAAGGCGGCGTCCGGGTTTCGCTCTCCGTATTTCTGAAGTAGACGAACGAGCTGCGGCAGGTCGATAACCGCGCTTCGGCGCTTCGCTAGGTCGCTTCCGCGAGCCTCCACGTCTGTTCGTGGAGTCCTTTCGCGCTCGGGAAGCGGTAGGTCTTGGACTCAAAGCTCAATTCGGCCCAGTCCGGCGCGACCTCTATGTTGATCTCCGAGTTCGGATGCCGCTCCCGCAGGAGGTTGCCAAGAAGAAGGGCCTTCTCGGCGCCGTCCCCACGACCGAAGTTCCAGACTTCATCCGGCTGAGCCAGCCTCCCAGGCTCGTCATAGATGGACTCATCCGCCAACTCTTCAACGCGGAGCACCAGATCGTCGTCGTTAAGATCCTGGCAGCCCGCGATCGAGACCGGGCTGCGCTCGAGTGCGGCCTTGAGAAAGGGCCCTGCGTCGGTGCGGTTCAGATCGCGATAGGCGTAGAAGGCCAATCCGGCCAGTTCGTTGTCTTCCCGGATGGTTTCGAGGCGCGCCAGGATGTCTGCCCGTGACATGCTAGTGGCGAGTTCGAGTGGCGGCTGGTCGCGCGTGAAGGTCTTGGCCGCTGCATCGGGCAACCGCGGCTCCACCCAGCAGAAGCGGCGCAGCTGTTCGATCGCGTCGTGCGCGTTCATGCAATTGCTGGCGAACTGCCCCTTCAATTGCGCGAACCCCTCAGGCGTGCGGATGTCGATCTGCTGCTCACGGACGAACTCTTCGAGATCGTCCAGGATGATGCGTCCCGGGAGCGGCCGGCTCTCGAAATCCTCGCCTGCCACCTCGGCCATGAGTTTTTCCCGCGTGTTGTCGTTGAACCGGAACTTGCAGCCAAACTCGTAGGCCAGCAGTTTCTCCGCGGCGATGTAGCGGTCTCTGCCGAAGTTGTTCCAGCGTATTTGGAAACACCGCTGTAATTCCGTGCTGTGACGCACGAAACTCCCCAGGATCTCGGCGGTGAGAGGCACCTGCAGGAAAGTGCCCAGCTTGGCGGCGAAGGTGCGGTATGCCCCGGGTTCGATGGTCGCCTCGGGATACAACACGTGGATGAAGCCTGTTTCGTGAGCGACGACCGTGACGCGCTCGTTCTCGAGGGCACGACGGGCCTGGGCGGAGAGCGCGGAGCCGTTGAACCACATGGTCTGCGTCACCAGGCGCCGGTTGTTGGTGAGGATACCGTCGCCGATGTCCACGAAGTTCTGCGAGTGAAGCGGCGTGGCCATGAGAAAGATATCTTTCAGGGGAATGCGCCCCACGACAAACAGTGCCGCCGCATAAAGGGCGGCCAGGGAGACGCATTCTCCCGCGCCACTCTCGTAGGTGGGCTTGAAGCGGAAGGCATCCATGGCCTCGACGGTTTCCGTTTTCCAATAGGGGATCGTCCCGCCCTCGTATTTGTCGAGACCGAAGTGGGTGCGAATATCGATGTCGAAGTAGTACTTGTCCCCTTCGTAGCCGAAGAGCGCATTCGATTGGGAAAGCGCATCCAAGCTGAGGTAATCGCGGAAGCGCTCGATCTCGCGGTCCTTGGAGGTGAGCCCCCAGGTGTCGAGGTCCAGGTTGAACGCGTAGTTGTCCATGATGTACTGCTTCAGCCTCATGATCCGCCGATGGGGCTTCATGCGCTCCATGCCGGCAAACCAGGGATCATCGCGCCAGCGCCAGATCCGCGGCGACATGATGTTGGCGAGCACGAGGCTGTACATGAGCTCCGGGAAGATGAACACTTCCATGTCGGAGAGCGTCACGGCACAGGATCTGCGCTCCAGGTCACGCGCGGACATTGCGATTGTCATGCGCCAAGTGTAGCAGCGCGGTCCGCCGCGGCACATTCCGGACTCGTGTTTGTCTTCGACGTCACTCCGGCTACACCCGCAATGCCGTCGTCAGCGCCGGCCGCTTTGATCGGCTCCGTGCGTGGAGCTGTGGCTTGGCCCTGTTCTACAGCAACGTCACCACGTTCTGGACGTAGTTCTTCCAATCCGCCTTGCATGATTTCGAGCCTTCGATCCAGATCGCCGTGTCCGGATACCTCGAATACTCCGGAGGCAAGACCATCCCCCGCAAGAATGTCGCTTTTTCTCCCGGATCGGACGTTGAGACGAGAGGATAGCTTCCCTCCTCATACCACGCGTCGCCCGCCCGCCAATTGTCGGAGCTCTCCCCTTTGTCGGACTCCACGCGGAGGTGTCCCTCCAACATGCATCGGATACCCGAACCCGGATGCGAGTGGAGGCCCGTGCTGCCTTGGTTGTCGAGGATCGAATCGAGCCTGAAAAGCCATTTGGACGTGGGCACCAACTCGAACATCTTGATGCGACGAGACATGCGGATGTGAGACGTGACACCTTCTCCCGCCGCCAGGTTGTTGGGCGAAGTGGTTCGCACCAGTTCCCAGCGCCACACCGCGGCGCCGCCCGGTCCGGCTTCGATGGTAACGGCATCCCGGCAGTAGGCCGCCATGTCCGCCTCAAACAGCTGTCCATTGACGACGGCAGAGCCTTTGTGGATGTATGCGATGCAATGCTGGGCCTCTAGATCCGGCGTGGCCACTGCATCTCGGTCGAACAGATCGTGGTAGAGCCTGAGTGTGAACACGGCACGTTACTCCTTGGAAGCAGGGCAGGAACGGCACCTTCAACTGGTTGTGCGTGGGTTCCTATTATGGCGAGAGTCGCGGCGGATGCGCAAGGCGCCTTGACCGGTGGCTGCTTACGCTAGATACGTCGTCAGGAGATGGTGCCGCTACAGACACGTGACTACGGCGGTCGACGAGGAAACCGATGCGCTGTTCGACCGCTTCATGCCGATCCGAAGTCGCGCGCTCGCGAAGCAGCGTCCGGCTCGACACTGCCCCAGGCCGGCGCCGCCGGGCTGTGAGGGCACACCGCGTGGTCCGCGGCCATCACCTTTTGGCCCGAAGGCATATATTAGTCACCGAGACCTGCGCCAAGCCCGAGCAGGTCGCCTATCGAAAGGAGTCTCCAGACTATGACCCTCAAAGGAACGACAACCGAGAAGAACCTTCTCAAGGCCTTCGCAGGCGAAAGCCAGGCCCGTACCCGCTACACGTACTTCGCCGGCCAGGCGAAGAAGGACGGTTTCGAACAGATCAGCGCGCTGTTCCTCGAGACCGCCGAGAACGAGAAAGAGCATGCCAAGGTGTTCTTCAAGCACCTGGAAGGCGGCCCGGTGGAGATCACCGCCGTGTATCCGGCGGGCAAGATCGGGACCACGGCCGAGAACCTGCAGGCGGCGGCCGAAGGCGAGAAAGAAGAGTGGGGGGAACTGTACCCCGGGTTCGCGGCCGTTGCGGAGACGGAGGGCTTCCCCCAGGTGGCGACGTCCTTCCGGGAGATCGCCCAAGTGGAATCTTGGCACGAGAGCCGTTATCGCAAGCTGCTCGAGAACGTCAAGAATGGGCAGGTCTTCACGCGGCCGGCACCGCTGCGCTGGAAGTGCCTCAACTGTGGCTACGTGCATGAAGGGGCCGAGGCTCCCGCCGTCTGCCCGGCGTGCGCGCACCCGCAGGCCTACTACGAGCTCTGGACTCAGCCCTACTAGGAGGCGCGGGGTTACGAATAGGCTGGGCCGCGGCTTCCGAGCCGCGGCCCAGCTCTGCTGAGCGGGTTCGCGGCCCGGCTCCGGCGCCGCCCAATGGGCGGCGCGTCTCTTACCGCCCGATGGTGGGGCCGGTGTAGACGGCCTCGAAGGCACTCCCCGGGACCTGGCCCAGTGTGTGGAGCTCGTCGTCGCTCCAGCGGGGGTCGGGCGCGCCCGAGAGATACCAGCTGGAGCCGTTGTCGGCCACGATCATGCCGTACTTCTTGAGCGCCCTGAGGATGACCTGCACCTTAGCTGGAAAGCCCGAGATGTCGTAGTCGGCCCGGAGGCGCAGACGCAGACCCATCGGCGGCAGGTTTGGGTCGGTACTATCGCTCGCATAGTGCGTGGCCGGGTGGATGTAGGCCGCTTGGGTGCTGGAGACCGTGAAACGCAAAGCGTGGGTGATCTCGCCCGAGGCGACCTCATCGTA
>JADGPI010000222.1 GCA_017882525.1 Thermoleophilia bacterium | reverse complement strand
GTGTACGCCGTGAGGTTCATCTTGAGAATAGGCGCCATGGGGTCTATCTCGAGGAGCCCGGCGAGTTCGGCATCGGCAGAGACGGCCTGGAAGATCTGGCTGGCCCAATCGATGGGGATACCCGCACACTCCTCTATGAGGCTCATCAGCGGTTCGTCTTGCACGCGCACGAGCGGGATCCGCATGCCGATGTCGTACGGCAGATAGTTCTCGATCACTGAGAAGGGCCGTCCCTCCACCATGCGCAACCGTTTGATGTAGAAGAGCTCGGTCCCCTCTGAGGCATGGAAGGTCGAGGCGAGATCGGGAGTGGCTTTCACTATGCCGAACTGCAGGACCTTGGCCTTGGTCTGGAGACCTACCCGCAAGAAATCCTCGATGTAACCCGAGAGGACCGGGACTTCCTCGGCCGTCGCATCCTTGGCCACGAAGGTACCCTTACCCTTGAGACGCACGATCAGGCCTTCGTCTTCCAGAATCTGGAGGGACTGACGCACGACAACCCGGCTCACTTTGAAGATCTCCGTGAGCTCCACCTCCGACGGAAGGCGTTCTTCGGATGAGAACCGGCCGGCGAGGATGTCCTCTTTCAGCGACCGCATCACCTGGTAGTAGAGAGGTATGCCCTTGCTACGCGCCTGCCTGATCAACCTGCTCTCCCCATCGTCCCCTCACTCCGCTCATCCGCCGCCCAAAGGCACTATTACGCGGACCTCGTCCCCGTCCCCCACTGGGGTGGCCGGCTCCACTCGCCGGCCGTTCACCGTTACATACGTGCGTCCCGTCTCCGGAACGCCCAGGTGGTCGAGCACCTGGTCTACAGTGGCCGGCCCCTCCAGCTCGACGACAGTCCGGCCGCCCTCGCTACCAGGAGGGAGCAGCTTGGCGTGAGGCCCGAAAAGGATGACCTCCAGTCGCACCCCGCTCCCTCCCAGCATCTGGCTATTCTCGCCTACAGTCCAAGCCGCGCGAGCAGAGCCGGGGTCGGGACCCCCTCCGCGTTGTACTCGCGCTCTTCGTAGTATTCGTCCATCACCGAGGTCACATCCAGCTTGTGCTTGTCCGGGTCCGACGGAGCCGCTTCCTCGGCGAACCGGGCGGGTAGGTTGTCGTCGGCCCGGGTGAAGCCCTCGTTCATATTAAAAAGGCGTTCCAGGGTGTTGATGCGCTCGCCAACCGTATAGACGTCCTCCTCGGTGAACTTCATGCCCGTGGGCAACGCCGCGCACTTGGCGTAGAGGTCGATACCGATGCCGAGATCCACCGTGAACATGCACATGATGAGCGAATCGATTATCGCGGTGCTGTCCTGCATCATCTTCACGAGATGCGCCTTGCCTTCGAGCGAGAAGCGGTCGTAGTTGCCAAGCACGCCTAGGAACTCGGCGGCCACGGTGAAGGCCTTGTTGTGATCGGCGCCCCGGCTCGTGGTGGCGAAGCTCAACCCCATCCCAGTGAAGGCCCGCACGGCGTAGGCCGACATCTCGAGCCCCTTCACCTGCATGGCGTACTCTTCGCCTTTGCCCACCTTGCGGGCGGCTCCCCGGCTTCCCAAGGCAAGCGTGTCGCCGAAGCCCTCGCGGGCGGCCATCTTCCGGAGAGCCGGAGCAAGCACGTCGGCGTTGCCGAAGCTGAAATCGAGGCCGTCGGTGTCTTCTTTGGTGAGCAGGCCGCGCTGCGTCATCTCCATCGCCCAGGAGATGGCGCCGCCGGAGCTCATGGTGTCCAAGCCCAAATAGTCGCAAAGCATGTTGGCTTCCATGATGGCCGGCAGATCGACCGTCCCGCAGTTGGGGCCGAGCGCCCAAGTGGACTCGTGGTCCAACCGCTCCGTGCGGTAATGCTCGCCGTTGCGGTCGAACTCGACCACTGCGCCGCAGAACACGTTGCATCCCGCGCACGACTCGATCTTGTTGACATATTTGTAGATGGTCTCGTTGTGGATGGGCTGCACGTCGGGGACCTGGTCGTCCTGGTGGTTCATGTAGGGAAGACCGCAGATGCTGTTGACCACGGGGAGCATGCCGGTGGTGCCAGCGAAACGAAACGCCGGGCGTACCGGGTTGGCCATTATGATGTCGTGCATCTCTCGGCAGCCCGCGATGAACTCATCGGCCGGTGTGCCCACGGTGATGCCGCCGGTGCCGCGTACCGCCACCGCTTTCAACTTCTTGGAGCCAAAGACAGCGCCTACGCCGCCTCGCCCAGCCGCCCGTTGTACGTGCATGAAGGTGCTGATGGGAGAGAGGTTCTCGCCGGCCGGTCCGATCGCGCCCAGTTCGAAGCCTTCACCCAGCTCCTCGCGCAGTATGTCCTGAGCTTCCTTGGTGTCTTTGCCCCAGATGCCCGCGGCATCTCGCAGGGTGACCTCGTCGTCGTCGATCACGAGCGTGACCGGCTTGGGCGACACCCCGGTGATGATGATGCCATCGTAGCCCGCGTACTTCAGCGTGCCGCCGAAATGGCCGCCCATGTAGCTCGCGGAGATGGTGCCGGTCAGCGGGCTCTTCGCTCCGATGGAGATACGGCCGGCGGTGGGAACGAGCGTCCCGGTGGCCGGACCGGTCGCGAAGACGATAACGTTCTCCGGCCCCAAGGGGTCGATTTTCGGCGCCAAGCGATCGTAAAGGATCTTGGCGATGAACCCGCGGCCACCCAAGTATTGCTCGGCCATCTCGTCGGGCGTGTCCCAGGTGGCGATGGCGCCGGTAGACAGATCGACGGTGAGGAACTTGCCCGTGTATCCGCCGTATTTCATGCCTGCCCCTCCCAAGTCAGGGCGCCTTCCGGACACCATTTAACGCACATGGGGTCGCCGTCGCAGAGATCGCAGATCATGATCCGGCCCGACTTGACGTCCCTTCCCACGTTCGGGCATTCGTCCAAACAGGCCAGGCACTCCGTGCACAGGTCGGCGTCGAAACGAACCACATCGAGGTCGGCGTCGTAGACGAGCGCATCCACCGGGCAGGCCTCCACGCACGCCCGGTCGTGGGTCATGTCGCACACCCGGCACGACATATCCCCGTAGTAGACGGAACGATCCCGGTCTATCTGCACGCAGGAGCTTGCCGGCGCAACATACCCCAGTTTGTTCATGGAACAGACCTGGGCGCACATCCTGCAGTCCGTGCACAAGTCTTTGTGAAACTCTACGTGACTCAAATCGAAACCTCCTCCAAACACACCCTGGACAAGCTGTCGATGCTTAAGCGTTGCCTTTGCTTATCACTTCCAGCGCCGCCTCCAGGCCGGCACCGATGTCGACTTTCACTCCGAGGTCGCGCAGGCTGCGGCCCAAAGCCGACAAACCGGCGACGGGATACATCGAGCGCGCCGTGACCCCCATATGCCCGATGCGGACCAGGTTGCCCGCGTTCTGACCGGCCGAGATCATCACACCGTAGTGCTGGCGCACGTGGTTCCGCACCTGGATGTCGGTGAGCCCGTCGGGGACGACGATGGCCGTGGTGCAGGTGGACATGATTGCCTCGTTCTTCGCCCACAGCTTCAGGCCCATCGCCTTGATGCCGGCGCGGCAGGCTTCGGCAGCCAGGCTGTGCTGGGCGATGCAGGCGTCCAACCCCTGTTCCAGCACCCAGTCGAGCGAGGCTTCGAGGCCGAACACGTCGGAGACCGAGGGCGTGAACGGGAACCGGCCGCCCTTGAGGTAGATCTCCCGCCAGTCGAGCAGTGCGACGAACGACCACCGTGGCGCGTCCGGGTTCTTGTCCACCAAAGCCCAAGCGTCCTTGCTCACGGTCATGGGGGTGATGCCTGGAGGGCCGGAAAGGCACTTCTGAGCTCCAGCCACACAGATATCCAGCTGCCAATCGTCCGGCATGAACGGCATGCCGGCCAGCGACGAAACGCAGTCCACCAGCGTGACGGCCCCGTGGGCCTTGGCGATGGGACCGATTTCTTTCACCGGGTTCAAAGTCCCCGAGGGAGTCTCTGAATGGACCACGGTGACGAGTTCCACATCGGGATGCTCTTTGAGAGCCTTTTCCACGTCCGCGGCGTCGATAGCCTCGTTGAACGGCACCGTGATCTCGTAGACCGTGGCGCCCCATTGGCGCAGCCAGTCGCCCATGCCTTTGCCGAACACGCCCGACACGAGGTTGAGGACCGCCATTCCCGGCCTTACGCATGCCCGGCCCGCGGC
>JADGPI010000030.1 GCA_017882525.1 Thermoleophilia bacterium | reverse complement strand
GATAGCGGACGCGGTTTATGGACCACTCGAGGACCCGGATCCGGATGTCCTTTCGTTTCTCCGGATGGAAGACCCATTCGAAGGCGAGGCCCGCGTCGGGCCAGTCGTTCCAGGTCTCGTTCAGTTCTCGCTTGCTGTTGGGAAGGACAGCCACCGTCATGGTCCAGCTGGTCTTGAAGGCCGTCACGTTCTTCTGATTGAGCGGCCCCAGCGACGCGTACGAGCGGGGATCGTACAAGGGGCTGGAAAGATTCGCCACCTTGGGCGCACTCCCCCCTGCGTATGCCTTGAGCGTCAGGAGCGGTGAGAAATACTGGGGTGCCGTGACGAAGCCATTGGATGGGCTGGGATAGGCCGGCGTCGGACCCGTGACATCGTCGTAGACGCGTTCGTCGCGCCCTACGCGATAGCTCGCCCCCAGCATGCGGGCCAGGTCGCCTTCCACGCTCGCGTCGATGAAGTAGCGGGTGTTCAGCCGAACAACGCCCACACCTTCGACATTCACCGTGGCATAGCGTTGGGCGCCCGAGTCGCTGGCCGCGACAAGGTTCGCAGAGAAGAACAGGACGTTGGGAGTCGCGGGACCCTTGATGAAAGACCACAGCACGGTCGCTGCCACCTCAGGCTCGTAGGTAAGGCGGCCGCTCGGGTTGGAAGCACTCAGGCCTCGCTGACGGTAGTACTTGATCACGCCGTCGCGCCACTCTTTGTACATGCCGCCCGACACATTGCTGCCGTCCCGGCTGTCTTCCACGCTCAGCCCCTGAGCCAGAGGCGTCTCGAGCAGATTCCCGCTGGAAACCAGCGCCACCCGTAGGCTCGGATCGGCCAGAGCGATCTCGCGCACAGCGGCGATCCCGGAGGTCTGGGTTCCAAAGACCACCACGTCGACGTCGTACGTGGGAACCCCTGGCTGAACGTCCGACTCGGCGTTCGCCCGGCCCGGCGCGATCACCAAGCTGATAAGGCAGAAGCAGGCAACTAGGCCGAATAGCGTCAGCCGGCTCCACCGATGTGCGTCTATCACGTTACAGCAGGCCTTCCTGTCGCAGCTTCTTCACGTCGGCCAGTACCTGCGCCGCATGCCCTTTGGCGGCGACCCGTTGGTAGGCTAGCAGAACGGTGCCGTCTTTGCCCAGGACCACGGTGTCGCGTTCGTCCGAACTGCTCGGACCGCCTTTCAGCGTGCCGTAGCTCTCCCCTATCTTCCGGTCCTTGTCGCCGACCAAAGGGAACCCCAGCGAATACGTATCCCGAAAGCGTCGCAGCCTGACCAGCGGATCCACCGAGGTGGCCACTACTTTCGCGCCCAATGCCCGGAATTCCGCCAGTTGTTGGTTGAACTCAACCGCTTCGAGCGTTCAGCCCGGAGTGAAGGCCTTGGGAAAGAAGTACAGAACCACCGGACCTTCTTGGAGCAACATTCCCAGATCGACTTCCCCGTCGGTGCCAGGCGCAACGAACAGGGGAGCCTTGTCCCCGATCCCGATCACGCCCGGGCCTCGTCCGCTGGGTGGAATCCCACCTTTAGTGGCGGCTCGGTGCCGGTCATGTGGATGGGACCGTGGATGCTCTCGTACTTCTTCACGTTGTCCTGTAGGGCGAGCAACACCCGCTTCATATGCGCAGGGTTGGTGACGACGCGGGCCACGATGCTGCCGGTGCCGCCCACCGCCATTATGAAGTCCATCACGAACTCGTCGCCGGTGTGCTGCACCATCATGCTGTTGGCGTAGACCCCGGCCATCATGTTCTCCGGAAGCCGGACCTTGATCTCGACGTTGGGCGCGCCGCCCGCCCCCTGCACTCTCGACATAGTCGCCTCCGATGGTCGCTGCTGCTTGTGCTTTTGCCGCCCCGGCCGCCTGCCGGGCGGGAGAAAAAGGCCGGGCGCTAACCTACGCAGGTCGTGCGCTTCGCCCCTTGTTGCATCAGTTCCACGAACTGCCCGAAAAGGTAGTGGCTATCGTGAGGCCCCGGACCGGCCTCAGGGTGGTACTGCACCGAATAGGCCGGCACATCCAGCAGGCGCAGGCCCTCCACCGTCCCGTCGTTGAGGTTGAGATGCGTCACCCGCACCGCCCCGCGGTCGGAATCCAGCACCATGGTCGCACCATCGAGCGAGGCCAGATCATGCTCCGCCGCCTGAGCTTCGAGGACCACGGCCGGCGGCTCAACAGCGAAACCGTGGTTCTGGCTGGTGATCTCGATGCGGCCGGTCTCGTAGTTGCGCACCGGGTGATTGATACCCCGATGGCCGAACTTGAGCTTGTAGGTAGCAAATCCGATGGCCAGGGCGAGCAGTTGATGGCCCAGGCAGATGCCAAAGACCGGCACCCGGCCCAGAAGTTCGCGGATGGTCTCCACGGCGTAGTTGACCGCAGCCGGATCGCCCGGACCGTTGGAGAGGAAGACCCCATCGGGGTCGAGATCCAGCACCTGTTCCGCTTTCCAGAAGGCGGGAACGACGGTGACATGGCAACCGACGGCCGTAAGATTCTTAAGAATGCTCCGTTTTATCCCGTAGTCGTAAGCGACCACCCGATAGGGAGCCGCTTCGTCGCCCCACGTGTAGGGCTCCTTGCAGGTGACCTCACTGGCCAGATCGCGCCCGGCCATGGACGGGAAGACGTGCGTGGCCGCGAGCATATCCCTCACGCGCACGTCGGGGCCCGCCGCCACACAGGCGGTCATGGCGCCATGCTCGCGGATGCGCCGCGTGAGAGCACGGGTGTCGATGCCGGCCACGCCCACGATCCCCCGGGCTTCCAGCCAATCCACCCAGCCCTCGGAACAGGTGGCGTTCCAGGCGTTGTTCTTGATCTCTCGGACGATGGTGGCGCGGGAGTGGACGATGTCAGATTCCAGAAGATGGTCGGAGGCGCCGTAGTTGCCGATCATCGGGTAGGTGAACGTCACCATCTGCCCGTGGTAGGAGGGATCGGTGACGATCTCCTGGTAGCCGGTCATGCCGGTGTTGAAGACCACCTCACCCACCACCTGGCCGGCACTGGCGAATCCGAAGCCCTCGAAGACCGTGCCGTCCTTGAGCACGACGTAGCCCGGAACGTCTCCCCGATACATCAGGCCTCCCCTCGCCCGCGGGAGAAGCGCCGGGCGCCATCGACCACGGTGAGGCGCACCCTTCCGATGAACTCCGCCCCCAGGAACGCTGAGTTGCGACTCTTGCTGCGGAGAGTCGCGGTCGTGACCACCCAGGGCTCTTCCAGGTCGACCACACAGAAGTCGGCAGGGGACCCAACGGCCAGGCGCGGTTCTTCGAGGCCGAGAACCCGGCAGGGCCCACCCGACATGGCTTCGACCAACCGAGCCAGGCTCAGCTTGCCGGTGAGCACCAGACCGGTGTGCAGCGCCGCGAACGCTGTCTCCAGGCCGATGCTGCCGCTGGCGGCCTCCTCGATGGGCACTTCTTTCTCGTGGGGAGCGTGGGGAGCGTGGTCGGTACCCACGCAGTCGATAGTCCCGTCGGCAAGCGCCGCCACCAGAGCGTCACGGTCCTCGATCGAGCGGATCGGCGGATTGACCTTGAGATTCTGGTCGAAGGTCGTGAGCCGCTCGTCGGTGAGAAGAAGGTGGAGCGGGGTGACCTCGGCCGTGATGGGCACGCCCTGTTCCTTGGCCGCCCGGACAAGGCGGGCGCTGTCCGCCGCGGAGAGATGCTGGAAGTGCACGAGCGGCGCGCGGCGTACCGGCGAAGCCGCCCCGCCTGCCGCGCCGGCGCCCGAAAGGCGCGCGAGCCTTTTCTCCTCGGCGTCCACATAGCGGACGATCTCCAGATCCCGGGCCAGCGACCCCGATTCGGCGGCCGGAGGGATGCCTCGCAACCCGAGGCGAGCGCTCCAGCGGCCCTCGTGCATGACCCCGTCCAGCGAGAGGCTCTTGTTCTCCAGATGAAGTAGCACCGGCCTCCGGGTACCCCGGGCGTAGCGCAGCACGTGAAGCAGAAGATCGGCGTCGCTGATAGGTTTGCCGTCGTCGGAGAAAGCCACCACGCCGGCATCCGCCAGTTCGCGCATCTCGGATAGTTCTTCGCCCTTCTGGGCTTTGCTGGCCGAACCAACCTGACCGACCCGCACCACCGCTTGTTTCTCGGCCTGATCCAGCACCCACGCCGCAATCGGGCCGGAGTCGATGACGGGTTCGGTGTTCGCCATTGCCACCACGGCTACATATCCGCCGGAGGCGGCTGCCAGGGAACCCGAGGCGAGGTCCTCCTTGTATTCGAAGCCGGGGGTGCGCAGATGAGCGTGAGGGTCCACGAAGCCCGGGAAGACCCAGCAGCCAGCGAGGTCGTGCAGCACTTCCACGCTCGCGGGACGATTGGAGCCTGGACCGACCGCCGCCACTTGTCCGTTCTCCACCAGCAGGTCGCCCACAACATCCACATCGCGCTGAGGATCGAAGATGTGCACGTCGGGAACAACGAACGATTCACGGGGAAAAGTGCGGCACGCCAGTCTCGGCGCGGAGGGACCAGGGGTCGTGTCCATCCAGATTCCTTTCGGCATCACGGTGCTCGTTTAAAGGTTGCCTTATGGTATCGCGGATAGGCGAGAGGGTCCAGCCGGACGGATGGCTGCCGTCACGCCGCTCGCGCTGTCTGCATGCCTATTTCCCGAGAGGAACGGGAAATCTCAATTCTGCCGGTTCGCCCGACCAAGCAGAGAAGGAGGAGGGTTGATCGCGACCTGTTACAACTGCGGTGCTGAGAACGAGGGGGACGCCGAGCTCTGCGGCAAATGCGGACGCCCGCTCGGCGACTACGGTGACCTCCTGGAGAAAGACCTGCGGGCCTTCTCCGGGGAGGAGCGCGTCGTCTGGGACAACGGCGAGCTGCAGCTGACTACTGGAGCGGTACTCATCGGCATGAAAAGCGATGCGCCGGACGTCATCCCGCTAGATGCGATCTACGACGTGCAAGTCGAAGACCGCTGCGTGGTCCTCAAGATCAAGAATGGCGACGACGTCTATTGTGTGCTCGACAAGCCGGATGAGTTGGCGAGGCTCATGCGGGAACAGGTCTTCCGGCCCCGATACGCTCACCGGCGCAAAGACGACGACGTCATCCCTTCCGACTGAGAGCCCCGGCTAAGAGCGATTCTGGCCGGCCAAGGCCCGTGACAAGAACGACAGAGGAGCTGCAAGCGATGGCGATGATCGCGCGGACGGCAAGAGGGACCGACACCAGCCCCCGGCTGTGGAAGGGCCTCGTGATGGTCGCCGCAACCATGGCCGCGGCCGCCTTGGTGGCGGCGGCCTCCAGCGGTTGCGGAGGAAGCGGCCCCACGACGTCCACGGCCGGCTCGGCCTCCAGCGCGACATCCCAACCCGCCATTTCGACCACCACCGGCGCGGCGACCGGCACCACGGTCGCGGTGTCCACCGACACGTCCGGTGGCGCCATCCCGCAAACCACGGTAGTCACGGGAACGACGCTGCCGGGAGGCACCGGAGGGGTGCGCGCGCTCACTTTCGTCGGACGGGCGACCCCCGCTCTCTGGCAGGCGTTAAGACAGATCGTGATCGACTCAGGAGGCGAGGGTCAGAAGGTGCTCGACCAGACCGCGCGACAATCCGTGGGCTCGGCCGTTCAAGTGGGTCTAGACGAGCTCGACGCCGTGAGCGGCATCGGCTTCGCCGCGGGTGCCGACACCAGCCAGCCTATCGCCGTCGCGGTGGGCGACGATGGGCGCGAGGTCCTGGTGTTCGCTTTCACAGTGCTCGCAAAGCCACAAATGGCGACGATCGTTGGCTTCGAAAGGTACACCCGTTTAGTTATACTCGTGGAGGGTCCGCTTCCCATCTCGAGTTCCACTGGGAACATCACCACGATCCCCCCGCCGTAGAAGTCCTGGGTCTTCGGCCCATAGCCAGGGCTCACGCGCCCAAACCGGGCTTCCGCCTACAAACTGGGCTTCGCCCCGTCCGGGTCGAGCCAGGCGGGAACGAACTTGAACCCCTCTCGCAATCTGCGGTTCTTGCTTCGATACTCCGGTTCGAACCTGCATACGAGCGCCCAGAACCGCCGGGAATGATCCATACGGAGCGTGTGGCAAAGCTCGTGCGTGAAGACGTACGTCACGAGGTCTTCGGGCAGGAACAGCAGCTTCAGATTGATGCTGATCCCCTTCTTGTTCGAGCAGCTCGCCCACCGAGTGCGTTGCGACCTCACGGTTACAGGCCCGTGGACGAAACCCCGCTCGGCCGCCACATCTTCCAACCACGGGACGAGCTTGTCCTTGGCCTTCCGGCTCATCCACCGCCCAAGAGCCGCCCGTACCGCCTCTCGGT
This sequence comes from Thermoleophilia bacterium, assembly GCA_017882525.1. GTDB lineage: Bacteria > Actinomycetota > Thermoleophilia > RBG-16-64-13 > RBG-16-64-13 > Chersky-299. Next base: position 26,502 of record JADGPI010000030.1, on the reverse strand, counting down.
CCGCCACGTCACCCGAGACGAGAAGCACGGAATCTGGGCGCTCTCTTGCCACGACTCGTCCCGACTCCGTCTGTCGGTAATCGATCCACCACTCTTGGCCTATGGCCTGCAGCGATACCGCGTGAGGTAAGACTTCCGACGAGCGAGATGCCATCAGCCGGCTCCGTGCCTCGAGGCGCACCCACATCCGGTCCACCCAGCGGGCTTTCTTCCGCAGTATCTCCGGGATCAATCTGCGGTCGAAACCTCTCGGCACCACCACTACTAACCCGTTGCGCGCGGACAGAAGCAGCCTGGCGTGCTTGGCGCGGGCACTCTCCCGCACCGAGTAGTCTCGGGCAACCGGCGGGAGACTCACAGGCTGAGCACGGCTCCCTGGGGCACCGTCCGCGGCACGGAAGTCATCTGAACGATGGCGTCACCGTCGCGGTCGACCGTCGTGTTGCTGCAGCCCCCGTCTGTTTTGCTCTGGTAGCTGACCGCCACCGCAGTGGGCAGGACCGGGGATCCGCTTTCGTCGAGCGCCCGAAAGTCGCCCCATCTGACAGTGACCGAAGGCGCGTCGCAGTCGGCGAACACTTCGGACCACACCACTGGGTCAACGAGATGCGAGCCTCCGCCGAAGAGATCGCGGATCACCGTCATATCGCCCGCCTGCAGGTCCGTGACATCCGCCCGCCACGCCCCGGGGCGGTCGGGCGAGCGGGTCACTCGTAGACGGTACGGCCTCCCAGATCGCCACGAGAAAGCGCGGGTGTTCTGATCGTCCGCAAAGCCGGGCAGTTCGGGCGGCGATCCCGGAAGAACCCCGCCGCCGCGGGATTGGTCGGCGTAGCCTCCCCAGTTGACGGCGGTGCTTCCCGCGAAGCGGGGGTTCCACTGCAGACCGGTGTGACCGCCACCCGTGGCCGAGCGGTCATCGACAAAACTCACCTGGAGTGCCCAGAAGTAGAGCCGACCCACCGCCGGCGGCGGCGCGACCTCGAGGACGCAGGAAACCTCCACCAGTGGCTCCGAAGGCGGCATCTGCCACCACAAGTGGAAAGAAGAGGCCCCGTTGGAAGACCGCGGGGGGCCACTCACACGCGCGGGCGGACCCCGAAATGGGTTCCAGACCACAGGTCAAACCGCCAGGTCTCGAGCCGCTGTGCCGGTCACTCACTTCACCAATGCGGCGTGCAGCGTGATCTCAGGCACCGCCGCCAGAGCTTTCGAGACGGGGCAACCCGCCTTGGCCTGTGCCGCCAGCTCCTGAAACTCGGGGTCGCTCACCCCGGGCACCTCTGCCTGGCATACCAACTCGATCTTGTTTATGAGCGGTCCGGCGCCCAGATGCACGGTCGCTGTGGTGAAAATGCGGGTCGGCGCGTGCCCCTTGCCTGTGAGCAACCCGGAAAGAAACATGGAGAAGCAACCGGCGTGCGCCGCCCCGATCAGCTCCTCCGGATTGGTGCCCTTCCCTTCCTCGAAGCGCGAAGAGAACGTGTATGGCCCCTCATAGAGACCGCTCGCCAACTTCATGGTCCCGCTGCCTTCTTTGAGCGTCCCTCGCCAGGTCGCCTCGGATTTCCTCATCGCCATGCCGGTACTCCTTGCCCTCGACTCTTCAAACGAAATGCTTGAGCGAACGTCAGCCGGTCGCTTCCTCCGCGGCCGGAGCCACAGCGGTGAGGAGTATGGCCATGCGCACGGCCAGCCCCGACTCCACTTGATGAAGGATGAGCGAGCGCTCGTCGTCGGCCAGATCACCAGAGAGCTCTACCCCTCGGTTGATGGGCCCCGGGTGCATCACCCGCTGGCCCGGCTTCACCCGGTACTGCGAAAGCCCCCACACGCGGCTGTATTCCCGCAGGCTGGGCACAGGCGGCACCTTGCCCTTCGCCCGTTCCAGCTGCATGCGCAACAGGTAGATGACGTCCACGTCCTCCAAGGCGTCCAGATCGTTGTAAACCGGTACGTCCCAGTACTCGATCCCTGGTGGCATCAAGGTCGGCGGACCGACCAGCCGCACGTCGATGCCCATCTTGCGAAAGCCGAACAGATCGGACCGGGCCACGCGGCTCCGCAGCACGTCGCCGACTATGGCCACCTTCAGTCCGTCCAGCCTGCCGTATACCCGGCGCAGGCTGTACAGGTCGAGCAGGCATTGGGTGGGGTGCTCGCCCGTGCCGTCGCCGGCGTTGATGACCGAGGCGCTCGTGTAGCGCGTGGCCATTCGCGAGGCGCCCACCTGGGGATGGCGCATCACGAGCACGTCCGGCCGATAGCTCTCCAAGGTGAGGATGGTGTCCTTTAGACTCTCCCCCTTGGAGACGCTGGAGGACGAGCCCTTGATGTTGATCACGTCCGCGGAGAGGCGCTTCCCGGCGAGCTCGAACGAGGACTGTGTCCGTGTGGAGGCCTCGAGAAAGACGTTGATAATCGTCCGGCCTCGCAAAGAGGGGACCTTCTTGATGGAGCGCGAGGCGATCTCGAGAAAACCGTCGCTCAGGCTGAAGAGATTCTCGATGTCGGCGGCTGAAAGATCATCGATGGAGATGAGGTGCATGTCGGTACCCTTTCGGTCTCTCGGGACGCGTTTAAAAGGCTTCCTGTCGCACGATTGTATCGCGGCGGGCAGTCCGACTCCAGGGGCTCTCTCCGCTCCGGCCGTTGTTACTTCAGAAGGTGGGGTGCTGGAGCCTGTTCACTCCTCTTCGATGATCACTTCGTCCGCGCCGTCGGTCTCGGCAAGACGCAAGGAGACCTGCTCCGTGCGGCTGGTGGGCACGTTCTTGCCCACGAAATCCGGCCGGATCGGCAGATCGCGGTGGCCACGATCGACCAGGACGGCCAGCCGGACGGAGAGCGGCCTGCCGTAATCGAACAGAGCGTCGATGGCCGCCCTGATGGTACGGCCCGTATAGAGCACGTCATCTACCAGAACGATAGTCTTGCCGTTCACGTCGAAGGGCAGGTCGGTGGAGTGCACTACCGGCTGGTCGTATGGGGCGGCCGCGGAACGGGTGTCGATATCGTCGCGATAGAACGTGATGTCGATGGCGCCGGTGACCGGCTTCACCGAGTAGAAACTGGCGAAGAGCGTGGCCAATCGCGCGGCGAGCTCGACGCCCCTCCGCTGGATCCCCACAAGCGCCAGGTTGTCCAGCTCCGGGACTTGCTCGGCGATCTCGTGTGTCATCCGAGCCAGTGTGCGCGCTATCTGCTCCCCGTCCATCAGGATCTTGCTCTTGCGCACCTGACCCCCGTTTTCTTCCACCACGGCGCTCACCAGCCTTTCCTGGAGCCTGGGCATGCCCGCGCGACTCACCCGTTTTGTCCTGCCACGAGGATGCTATCGCTAGGTGTAGGATTCTATCCGAGCGTGGCCACAGCCGCAAACCTATCACCGCCCAAGAGCCTGACTACCCCGACGGGAGAAGCGTAGCTGCCTGCTCGTCCACCAGCCAGGTGACCTCGGGCGGCCCCCAACCCGCCAGCTCCTTGACCGCCACCATGTCCAACAGGAGACGGGCGGGAGTGCGAGGAGCGGCCGTCCCCTGGATCACGGACAGTGTGGATCTGAGTGCTTCGGCCTTGCTCTCTCCTGAGACCAGGAAGATCAGTCGACGGGCCGAGGCGAGCACCGGCATGGTAAGCGTGACCCGCCGGATACCGCCGCGCTCCTCGGTCGCCGTCACCCAGCGCACGGTCTCGCGGACCTCGCACGTGCCGGGAAAAAGCGAAGCGATATGTCCATCGTCGCCTAATCCCAGTAGGATCACGTCGAAACGCGGGTAGACATCCACGTCTATCGTCCGTGCCTGGTGGAGTTCTCTCAGCTTCTCCTCGTATACGCGTGCGGCCTCCTCGGGGGAAAGCTCTGTCGCAAAGCGGTAGATGCCGGCGAAACAACGGGCAAGCAGCCCCGACGTCAGCGCCATGTGGTAGTTGCTGAGGTGGTCGTCCGGCGGCACGCAGCGCTCGTCACCCCAGAACACGTTCACCTGAGCCCAGGGAACCGAAGACCCTGCTTGGCCGGCAAGCAATGCATACAGACGGGCGGGAGTCAGACCGCCGGCCAAGACGAGCGAGACCTGGGCTGCCTCTTGCCTTGCGCGACTCGCGAGATACTCCGCCACCAGGTGCGCACCCACCTGCGCCACTTGCTTCGGGCCAGGCACGACCTGGATCACGGCGTCTTCGGCAACCCGGGAGCCCCTGTGGAGGAAAGCAGGTCCGCGGCCACGTGCGCGGCTTCCTCGAACAGCGGGTCGCGACCCGGGCTTTCAAGCACGGCCGACACGAGCTCCCAATCCTCGTCCGGAGGTAGTTCCAGAGCCTTGGACATTGCCTCCGCCGGCCCCCCCGTCACACAGGCGACACAGGAATAGCTGTGCGGCCAGCGGCGAAGGTAGATCGACTGGGCTCCTTCGATGTCTTCACCGGGGTCCGGGCTGTTGGTCAACACGCTCACGGCGACCAAGCCGGGGGTCGCCTCGATGCCCTTTGCCACCTCCCGAAGTTCCACAGTGAGGCGCCGGTCCGCGTCCACACGAGGCCCCGGGCGGTCCGTTTCACGGCTCCCCACCAGCCGGATGCACCATCCTCCCTTTTCCCGCCACCATCCGTCGCCGGCAGTCACGAATCCCAGTCGCGAACCGAACCAGCTGACAAACAAGAGGGCCTGAAGAAATGCAGAATCGTGCTCTACGACCAAGCGGTCGATGTCCGTCAGCAACAAACGCCTCTCCGGCCCTTGGAACAATTCCGCCACGAGCTTTCGCCAGGCCGCGGCCCTCAACCAGCTGAGGTCCCGGATGACGGCAGGGTGTGGTTCGCCGTCGCCAGGCGTGGTCCCGACCAGGTCCCGCAGTTCTCGCGCCGGGCTGTCTAGTGACGCCGAGTCCATGATCAGCTGGTCTGAGACCCCCGTAAGCCAGCGGAAGTGAGGAGAGGACGGCTCGAGATCTCCCAGCCACCATGTAACGACGGGAAGGTCGGGCACGAGCAGATGCAGGACCGCTGCCGGAAGAGCCCACTTTTCACCCGGACCCTGGATGACCACTTCTTCCGAGCAGACCTGCCGTCCGGATTCCTCGTCTCTGAAGCACGCCGTGGAGATGAAGGCAGCAGGATCGCCGCCGTGCATGTGACAGTCCTCGGTGGGCTCTGAGAGGAGGACCGGGTCGTTGCCAGGCGTCAGGAGTATCACTCGCCCGGGGTGCTCGCGCATGACTCGGGCTGCGCTCGCTCTCGCGCGGCCAGCGGCCGCTTCCTCGCCCGCGTATATCACCAGATTGACCTCGCGCAGGCGAAGCATCCCCTCGCCTTTCGCCTGTCTCACTTCCTCGTCCGCGATCATCCAGGCGCTGCGCAGTTCTTGCTCAACGTCGCGCAACGCCACCCAATGTCCCTGGGTTGCGCTCGTCATCTTCCCGTTACCCGGGCTCACAGCCTTCTCCACGCCCAATGTTCCCGGGCTATCAGGTTGGCCGCCTCTTTGGGCCCCCAGGCGCCGGCTTCGTAGAATGCCATGGGCGCGGCGCCTCTTTCTCGCCACCGTTCCTCTATCGGGTCCACGAAGCGCCACGCCTCCTGCACACTGTCCTCGCGGCTGAAGAGCGTGGCGTCCCCGAGGAGGCTGTCGAGCAACAGCCTTTCGTAGGCCTCGGGAGACCGGCGGCCGAATGACGTGCCGTACCGGAAATCCATGTGGACCGAATGGATGTCGATTGTCGGCCCCGGGAGTTTTGATCCCACTTTGAGCGTTATGCCCTCGTCCGGCTGGATGTTCATGGCGAGAACATTCGGCTCCGGCTCCCGGGCCGGATCGTCCCCGAAGAGGAGGAGGGGCGGCCGCTTGAACTGGATGGCGATCTCGGTCGCCCTCCGGGGCATGCGCTTCCCAGCCCGTAGGTAGAACGGGACTCCCGCCCAACGCCAGCTGTCCACAAAGACCTTGAGCGCCACGAAGGTCTCCGTCTGCGACTCCGCAGACACCCCCGGCTCTTCGCGATAACCCGGCACGGGGTCACCGGCAATGAACCCTGACTTGTACTGCCCACGCACGACATCGGAGTCGACCGCCTTGCCGACGAGGGGCTTTATCGCTCCCAGCACTTTCGCCCGCTCATCCCGCACCGCACTCGCCGCGAAAGAGGTGGGAGGTTCCATCGCCACGAGAGCGAGAAGCTGCAGAACGTGATTCTGCACCATGTCGCGCAGAGTGCCGGTCTCCTCGAAGTAAGGACCGCGGGTGCCCACGCCAAGGTCCTCCGCCACGGTGATCTGAACGTGATCCACTGTGTTCCGATTCCAGACCGGCTCGAATATGCCGTTCGCCAGGCGGAATACCAGGATGTTCTGGACGGTCTCCTTGCCCAGATAGTGATCGATCCGGAAGATCTGGTCTTCGCGGAACCAGGCTTGTAGCTGGCGGTTGAGCTCCGTAGCGCTTGGTGAGTCGTGACCGAACGGCTTCTCGACGACTATCCGCGCCCAGCCTGCCTCGGTCAGGACCCGGGCCGGACTGTTGCTCTCCGCAGCGTCAAAGCGGGCGATGTCGGGGCCCCCGCGCCTGTCACCCAGTCCCGCTCGTCCAACTCCCTCGATGACGAGTGGATACCCGCTCGGCGGCACCGCGAGATAGAAGAGGCGGTTCCCCGTGCGCGCTCGCTGCCTGTCCACTTCGGCCAGCCTGGCGGCAAGTCCGCCGTATGCTTCAGGCTCGTCGAACTCGCCCCGAGCAAAGAAAAGCATCTGCTCGAAACCCGACCATACGTCCCGCGTGGGCTGCTGGCCCGGTGAATCGTCCAGGGACTCCTTCACGAAAGCTCTGAAGTCCGCGTCCGACCACGGGCGACGGCCGAAGCCCACGATGGAAAACCCCGACGGCAGGGCTCCTTGCTTATGCATCATGAAGAGTGAAGGCAGCAGCTTGCGCCGCGACAGGTCGCCGGTGGCGCCGAAAATCACCAAGGTGGAGGGCTCCGGTACCCGGCGGAGATCGATTCCCTGGCGAAAAGGGTTCTCGGGGAGGGTTAGCTCGGTCATGCAACCTAACTCACCCAGCAGACCGAGGTCTAAACCCGACTCAGCCTTGGGCTTTCTCCAAAAACGCCGCCCGCTTCTCGTCGACCGCCGCATACAGGGATTCGAACGAGTCTGCGAATGCGAGCACGCCCTCGACTTCCAGCCGGCTTGTCACATCCGTCATGCTTATCCCTTCGGCCGCAACGGCGTCCAGCGCAGCCCGTGCCGCGTCCAACCCGTCGGTTATCGTCTCCACAGGCCGCCCGTGGTCACGAAACGCCTCCATCGTAGAGAGGGGCATGGTGTTCACGGTGTGCGGGCCGATAAGTTCCTGCACGTAGAGGATGTCGCTGTAGGCCGGGTTCTTTGTGCTCGTGCTTGCCCACAGCGGGCGTTGCCGATTCGCGCCTTGCGACTCGAGGGCATCCCACCGCCTCCCGGCGAACGTCGAGCGGAACAGCTCGTACGCAAGCTTGGCGTTGGCCACGGCGGCCTTCCCCCGCACCGACGCCTCCCCCGGCTCCTCGGACACCCCGGGCACCCCAGGCCCGGAGGTCCCGGCTCGCGACCGACGTCTCTCGTCCAGTAGCTTGTCCACCAGAGTGTCCACCCGGCTGACAAAGAAGCTCGCCACGCTGTGAACGTCGGGCAGACCGGGCAATTGGTCGCCGGCCGCCCTCCTCGCCGCCAGGAGCTCCAGGCCAGAAAGGTAGGCTTCCAGCACTTCCACATAGCGGTCCAAGGAGAAGATGAGGGTAACGTTGATCGAAAGACCCTGCCCGACCAGCTCCCGGATCGCTCCTACCCCTTCCGCGGTGCCGGGCACTTTGACGAACACATTGGGGCGGTCGACCAGCGCCCGGATCCTTTTGGCCTCGGACACGGTCCCCTGCGTGTCGTGAGCGAACGCCGGCGCGACTTCGATGCTTACCCAGCCATCCAGCAACTTCGTACGCTCGAAGACCGGCAGCAGCTCGGCTGCGGCCAGCCGGATGTCGTCCACCATCAACGTCTCGAGGATATCGCTCGTGCTTGCGCCGCTCTCCGCGAGCCGGCGGGTCTCCTCGTCGTACGCGGCTCCTTTGGTGATAGCCTTGAAGAAGATGGTGGGATTCGAGGTAAGACCGACCACCCCATCTTCGTCGATCAGCTTCTTCAACTCGCCGGAACGGATGAAGTCGCGGCCAATATCGTCCAACCAGACGCTCTGGCCCAGGGTGACGAGCTCCGCCAGGGGGTTGCCGCCCATGACTCCTCCCTCTTCCTGCCTGTCGGGTGACAGATTGCGGTGCCGGCCGCCAGCGGCCGGCACCCTCAGATCCAGTGCGCTAGGCGAGTCGCCTCACCAGCCGCCGCGCGCTTTCGGCGATCCTCTCCGAGGTGATGCCGAACTCCCGGTAGAGAACGTCCGCCGGAGCTGACGCTCCAAAGTGGTCTAACCCTACGGTTATACCCTCATCGCCGACATATCTCTCCCACCCGAACGGCGAAGCGGCTTCAACGGCCACTCTGGCCCTGACGTCCCGGGGAAGGACCGTCTCGCGGTAGGCCGGGTCTTCCGCTTCGAACAGCTCCCAGCATGGGAGCGCGACCACCCGGGTGGCGATACCCTCGGCGGCGAGAGTGGCAGCCGCCTCCAGAGCCAGTTCCACTTCGGAGCCGGTGCCGATCAAAATGACATCTGGGCGGCCCGACGGGGCGTCCTGCAGTACGTAGCCGCCTCTTCGCAACCCCTCGGAGGGGGCGAGCACGGAGCGGTCGAGAACCAGCACGTTCTGCCTGGTAAGCACCAGTGCGACAGGGGCATGGCGCTGTTCCAGCGCTACCTGCCACGCCACGACCGTCTCTGCCGCGTCGCTGGGTCTGATCACAAGGAGCCCTGGGATCGCTCGTAGCGAAGCAAGGTGCTCGACCGGCTGATGGGTGGGGCCGTCCTCACCTAGTCCGATGCTGTCGTGCGTGAGCACAAAGGTCACGGGGAGCTTCGAAATGGCCGCCAACCGCATGGCAGGCCGCATGTAATCGGCGAACACGAAGAAAGTGCCCCCGAACGGGAACACGCCGCCGTGGGCGGCCATACCGTTGAGGATCCCGGCCATGCCGTGCTCGCGCACGCCGAAGCGCAGGTTCCTGCCTCCCGGATTTTCGCGCTGAAAATCCCCGAGCCCCGCAAGATAGGTGTTGTTGGACGGCGCCAGGTCGGCCGACCCGCCGATCAAGGTCGGGATGGCCCCAGCGATGGCGTTGAGGACCTTCCCGGACGCCGACCGCGTGGCGACTTTCTCCCCCGCGGCGAAGCTCGGTAGCTCGTCCTTCCAGCCTTTGGGAAGTTCGCCTGCCGAGGCGGCCTTCCACTGAGCGGCGGCCTCGGGATGCTTGTTCTCGTACTCGGCCCAGAGCCTCAGCCACTCCGCGTGAGCGGCCCCGCCCTTCGCAGCCACCCCGCCATACTGCGCCTTGACCCGCTCCGGCACCGCGAAGAAGAGATCGGCGGGCCAACCCAAGGCCTCCTTCGTCAACTTCACCTCGTCACTTCCAAGTGGCGACCCGTGGCACTCCGCCTTACCGGCCTTGTTGGGACTCCCGCAGCCGATCACCGTGCGGACCATGACCAGAGAGGGTCTCGAGGATTCGGCGCACGCCACAGTGATGGCCTCGTCGATCGCGTCTAGGTCGTTCCCATCTGCCACTTCGGACACGTGCCACCCATAGGCTTCAAAGCGTAGCCCGACATCTTCCGAGAAAGCCAGGTCGGTGCTGCCTTCGATGGAGATGTGGTTGTCGTCGTACAGGTAGATCAGCTTGCCGAGTCCGAGATGGCCGGCCAGCGAGGCCGCTTCCGACGCCACCCCCTCCATCAGGTCGCCGTCGCCGACGATGGCGAAGGTCCGGTGGTCTACGAGCGGTAGGCCGGGCCGGTTGAAGGTCGCGGCAAGAAAGGCTTCCGCGATGGCCATGCCCACTCCGTTGGAGAAACCTGCCCCCAAAGGACCGGTGGTCGTCTCCACTCCTGGCGTATGCCCATACTCGGGATGTCCGGGCGTGCGGCTGCCCCATTGCCTGAAGTCTCCGAGTTCCTCGATCGTCAGACCGAATCCGGCGAGGTGCAGCAAGGAATAGAGCAGCATGGACCCGTGACCGGCGCTGAGGACGAAACGGTCACGGTCGGGCCAGTGCGGATCGGCCGGGTCGAAACGTAGGTGCCTGCTCCACAACACGTGCGCCATCGGGGCCGCGCCCAGCGGCATCCCAGGATGACCCGAATTGGCCCTCTGGACTCCGTCGATAGACAGCGTCCGGATCGTGGCGACGGCGAGTTCGTCCAGGTCCCACTTTTGCGCCAGGCTATCGGGGAAAACATCGGCCATCTATCTGCCTCCTTGAAACTGGGTGCGAAACGTCTAAGGAAGAACGAGCCAACCGCCTTCAAGAGCGGCCTTCAGAAGGCCGGGTCTGGGGTTCACGGCCACCGGGTGGCCCACAGACTGCAGGAGGCGCAGGTCGGTCTCGTGATCGGCGTAAGCCCAGCAATCGGCGGGGTCGACCTCCAAGCGCTGGGCGAAGCTCTGGGCCACTCGCGCCTTCTCTTCACCGTACGGCGTGGGACCGTCCAGATCTCCGGTGTACCTACCCTCTCGAATCTGACACGAAGCGCCGACATAGTCCGCCACGCCGAGACGATCGCACAGCGCCTTCACCACCGGCTCGAGCGCGGCGGAAATCACCACGACCCGATCTCCTTGCTCCCGATGGCGGTGCAGGGCTGCGACCGCTCCGGGATGCAACCGGGGGGTCATGACCTCTTCCGCGAAACGGCTCATAAGCCCCGCGACTTCGGCCTCGGTCAATCCGGCCAGGACCCTTGCCCCTCTTGCGCGAGCTTCCCTCGTGACGCGAACCAGCCTGGCCTTGTATGCAGCGAACCAAAGACCGGTCCCAAGCAGGAAGGCTAGGCTCACCACTTTCTGCCTGCGTAGGAAAAGTACCAAGAGCAGTTGCGTCTGGCCCACGATGAGCGTGCCGTCCAAGTCGAAGAACGCGATGGATCGACTAGAGTCCCCGGGATCCGCCAAACCTGCGCCTGAGGAGGTCAGAACGGTGTTCAGAGGTGGTTTTTGCCCGGTTTCTTGCACGATTGCTGAAGTCTAGCACGTTGCTCTTTGGCGCCAGTTGGGTACCAAGAACCCGGACCAGGGTGCGGAGGGAACCACGGAAGGACTCGCTAAACACTCGGTTTCGGAAGAAGCCGGTACCCGAGAGATAGGCGAAAGACTCTTCGCCGCCATCGAGGAGCATCGGTCGTCGCCGCTGCGCGGAGATTGGTGGCAACGTTCGTCGTTGGCATGGGCGATGCGGGACGAGCGATTCAAGACCCAGCTCTTTCGTTTTGTCGACGTGTTTCCGACCCTTCACGATTCCCACGCGGTTTCTGACCACCTGCAGAGCTATTTCAAAGAAGTGATCATGCCGAGCCGTATCCTGCGCTGGTCGTTTTCCACGGCCGGACGCGGCCGGCTACCCCGCCAAGCGGCTGCGATGGTGGTGGGCCGGGGAATGAGGTCCATGGCCCGCCGCCTTATCGCAGGCCGCGATGCCGGCGAGGCCCTTCCGGTGCTCGAGAGGCTTTGGAGGTCGGGGAGCGCGTTCACGTTGGACGTCCTCGGGGAAGCCTGCCTCAGCGAGGCCGAAGCCGAAGCATACGGTCTTCGGTACCTTGACTCGCTGCGAGCCCTGTCTGGGGCGGTGGGCTCGTGGCCGCCGAATCCTCGGCTGGACCGCGACCCCTGGGGCCAAGTGCCGCGGGTCAACGTTTCTCTCAAGACGAGTTCCCTCTATTCACAGATAGACCCGATGGACCCGCAGGGGTCCACCACAGCGATCCTCGCCGCACTGAGACCCATTCTCCGATCGGCCAAAGAACGAGGCGCATTCTTGAGCCTGGATCTCGAGATGTCGGCCCTCCGCGACCTCACCTACCAGGTGTTCGCTCGACTCCTGCGGGAGGACGAGTTCCGGGACTACCCTCACGTGGGGGTCGGCGTCCAGGCATACCTCCGGGACAGCGAGAGCGTGTTGAGTGGTTTGAGAGACCTCGTTCACGAACGGGGCACTCCGATCAACGTGCGTCTGGTCAAGGGCGCCTACTGGGATTACGAGACGGTCTTGGCCCACCAAGAGCATTGGCCCGTCCCCGTCTTCGTCCACAAGATGGACTCCGACGCCCAGTTCGAGCACCTGACCCGGTTCTTAGTGGATAACTCCGAATCTCTGCATCCGGCGCTCGGCACACACAACGTACGGAGCATGGCCTACGGACTCGCCTACGCCAGGGATCGAGGTCTACCCGACAACGCTCTGGAGTTACAGGTCTTGCACGGCATGGCCGATCCGGTTCGTACGGCAGCCGTAAGCCTGGGAGTGCGGGTGCGTGAGTACGTGCCGGTGGGCGAGCTTATCCCGGGGATGGGCTACCTCGTTAGGCGCCTTCTTGAGAACACGGCCAACGAGTCCTTTCTCCGTCACACGTTCACCGAGCACGACTCGCACGCTCGATTGCTCGCCCCTCCCCGACCAAGTCCGGAGTACGCCATGACTTCACACGCGGAAGAACTTCGTCCCTCCCAAGCCACTAGCCCGCACGAAAGTCCTCTCGGCCCCGCGACGTCGCAGGAGCTGCCGCCCTTCCAAAACGAGCCGCACGCCGATTTCTCCAAGGAGTGGGCCCGCGATGCCATGTTGAGCGCCCTAGACACTGTCCGGGCCGGCCTCGGGTCACACCATCCGCTGCTGATAGACGGGAAGTCCATTGAGACAGGTCACGTCAGCATATCGGTCGATCCGGCTCACCCCGGCACCGTGGTCGGCACCGTAGCGGCCGCCGGGTCCGTCGAGGTGGACGCCGCGCTAGCGGCAGCCCGCGTTGCTTTCCCTGCGTGGCGTGACACGACGCCTCGCGAGCGGGCCACCATCCTTCTGCGGGCGGGCTCCCTCATGCGCGACAGGCGGTTCGAACTGGCCGCGCTCGAAGTGATCGAAGCGGGGAAACCGTGGCGAGAAGCCGACGGCGACGTCACGGAGGCCATCGACTTCATCGAGTACTACAGTCGGGAGATGCTCCGGCTCGCCAGCCCACGGTCGCTCAGCGATGTGCCCGGAGAGCGCGACTTCTATTTTTACGAACCGCGGGGAGTGGCAGCGGTGATCGCTCCGTGGAACTTCCCCCTAGCGATTCCCGTTGGGATGACTTCGGCGGCCCTGGTCGCCGGCAATTCCGTCGTGTTCAAGCCCGCAAACCCCACGCCGGTGCTGGGAGCCCAAATGGTCCGCATACTGCACGAGGCCGGCGTGCCCAAAGGCGCGCTCAACTTCCTTCCCGGACCGGGCGGCGTCGTGGGCGCCGCCCTGGTCAGAGACAGGCGCACCGATCTCATAGCCTTCACCGGCAGCCTGGAGGTGGGGCTGTCCATCTTGCGCGAGGCCGCCAACGTCCAGCCGGGCCAGAGGAACATCAAAAAGGTCGTGGCCGAGATGGGAGGCAAGAACGCCATCATCGTGGACTCCGATGCCGATCTCGACGCCGCGGTGGAAGGTGTGGTGATCTCCGCGTTCCACTACGCCGGCCAGAAGTGCTCGGCGTGTAGCCGGGCGATCGTCCTCGAACCGGTGTACGACCTTTTCCTGGAACGGTTGGTGGCTGCTGCAGCCAGTCTCCGGGTCGGCGACCCTGCCGACCCCAGTATGCGAGTAGGACCGGTCATCACGGCAGAGGCAAGGGACCGGATCCTCGAGTACATCGAAAAGGGCAAGAACGAGGCCAGGCTGGTTCTCGGCACCCCGGCCACCGGCGGCCCAGGAGACGGGGACCCTGCCGGGTACTTCGTGAGACCTCACATATTCGCCGAAGTGCCTCCCGAAGCGGCGATCGCCCAGGAAGAGATATTCGGCCCGGTGCTTGCCGTGTCGAAGGCCCACGACTTCGACCAGGCCCTCTCGTTGGCGATCGGGGTGCGGTACGGACTCACCGGTGGCCTATTCTCGCGCGACCCCGAACACATCAAGCGCGCCTATGCGGAGTTCAGGGTGGGCAATCTCTATATCAACCGGAAGATAACCGGAGCCATGGTAGGCCGGCAACCTTTCGGCGGATCCCGCATGAGCGGCGTGGGCTCCAAGGCCGGTGGACCCGATTACCTGTTGCAGTTCTTGGAGCCTCGAACCGTCACCGAGAACACCCTCCGACGGGGCTTCGCCCCCCCAGAGGGATTCGAGCCGGCATAGACTTCGACGGTCGCATCGTTACGCTGAAACACGCGACCGGCCTTATCCTCGGAGCACCGCCGAGAAGACCTGCCAGGCCAGCAGCGCCTTGGCCGTCAGGCTGAGGACGATGTACACCTTCTCTCCGTAGAGATAGTCCCGCCATTTCCCGACCCGCTTGTATTGCAGGATCATGTTGAGCGCGAAGATGCTGAAGAAGACAAACAGCGACGCCATGATCCCGTAGACGAAGCCTGGTACCTTGCCACCGCCCGTGCCGTTCGCCCCAGCGATGAACAGGACGATCGTCGCCCACGGGATGACCCAGCCGATACAGCCGAAGTAGAACGGAAGCCAGTCCACTCTCTCATTGGCTTTGTTGAGACGCTCCATCAGTAGCCCGAACAGAAGCATCGTCATGTTGAGGAAACCGATGAGCAGCAGGCTGGAAAGGTCGGACATCCCGGTGATCATCGCGATTATCACGATCATCCAGGACGCACTGAAGGCATACTCGATCCAGCGCGCGTAGTTGACGTGCTGCTTGAGGTTGCGGACATACCACCGATATCCGCCTGGAGTCGAGATCGCGAAGTGCGCGATGGCCGACATGAACAGGAAAACAGACACCATGATGCCGATCCGCGGATCCGCGATCGTCTTCAGCAGTGGTTCCGGCTTCCCCCCGGTGTACTTGGAGTACATGGTCGTGACCGCAAGACTCGCGGAATTGGAGATCAGAACCATTACGATGGCCTGAGCCAGGTGGAACAGCCCTGCCACCATGTTCCACAGCCTCAAGCGTCGGAAGGACGCGTCCTTGGCCACGGCGACTGCTTGTGCGTTCAACATGAGGCCTCCTTTTGCGCTGGAGAGAACCCCGGGGGACGTTTCGAGGATTCGACAACCGGGTGGCGTGCCCACGTGTCTTCTTACTACTCGCCGGGGGAGATTTCTCCTCCCTGTCCGGCAGCCGTCCGCCCGCGGAGTCCGCGTAGAACCTCGGCCAGGTCGGCGGGCAGAGGCGCTTCGAAGCTGAGGGGCTGTTCCGTCATGGGATGCGAGAAGGCCAGACGGTAGCTATGGAGGAACTGCCGGCCGATCTCCAGCGCGTCCCGGCGCGCGTAAGTAGGGTCGCCCACCACCGGATGCCCAATAGCCTGGAAATGAACGCGGATCTGATGGGTCCTACCGGTCTCGAGCCGCGCTTCCACCAGGGTGAAATCGCCGAGACGCTCCAGAACCCGAAAATGGGTGCGCGCCTCCCGTGCAGCCGTTCCGCCCACGGCCATCGACTTGCGGCTGGAGGGGTCACGTCCGATGGGCGCCTCGATCGTCCCACTCTCTGAAGCAAAACCGCCGTGGACGAGAGCCAGATACCGCCGGTCGATCTTGCGCTCCTTCATCATATGCACGAGCCTGCGGTGAGCCTCTACCGACTTGGCTACCACCAGCAAACCCGTGGTGTCCTTGTCCAGCCGGTGCACGATGCCCGGGCGGAATTCCTCGCCTCCTCCGATCCCATGGCCCAAGAGAGCGTTCACAAGAGTCCCAGCCGCGTGGCCTTTTGAAGGGTGGACCGGCATGCCTGCAGGCTTGTCGACAACAAGGAGCGACTCGTCCTCGTATAAGATGCTGAGCGCCACGTCCTCGACCGCGAGCGAGGGCGCAGCCGGCTCCGCAAGAACCGCCGCCACGACCTGGCCCTCACCGAGACGATAGCTCTTGGAGCGCGCGATACCGTCGACGGTCACCGCACCGATTCGGATCAGTTCGCCCACGCGGGAGCGGCTACCCACCTCCGGTCGCTGCCCCAGCACCACGTCGAGGCGCGCGCCCACCTCATCCGGACTCACGACGAACGACAGGAATGACTCAGCCATCGCCCCCCACCTCACTCAGGAGGTCGAAGCTCCCTTGCGCCCGGCTCGAACGACATGAACACCCTCCACGATCACCCCAAGGAAGATGACGGCAATCCCCAAGATGATGAAGACGTCTGCCAAGTTGAAATTGGGCCAGTGGGGGAACTTCAAGTAGTCGGTGACTTCGCCGTAGGCCAGGCGTTGGACCATGTTGCCCAGGCTTCCTCCCACGATCAACCCGCCGCCGACGCCTGCCACTGCCGGACGCTTTTCCATGACCACATAGAAGATGACCACGAGGATAGCGATCACGTTCGCCACGATGATGAAGGAACCCCGGCCTCCCAACAGTCCGAACGCCACGCCGGTGTTGGCGGTCCGCTGCAGATAGAGGAAGGGCAAGATCTTGTGCGTCTCGCCCAAGACCAGGTGCGCCTCCGCAATGCTCTTTGTAAGTAGGTCCAGGCCGACGGCTATGCCGGCGGAGGCCACGAGGATCAGCCACTTGAGAACGAACCGGCCCCGAGGACCAGCGAAGGGTCGCCTACGAGTCATGAGATCCGGGCCGGCAAACTAGCGGCTTCGTTCCTCAAGGCGCTTGCAGTCGATGCAAAGACTCGCGAAGGGAGCGGCACTCAGTCGCTCTCCGCCGATCTCCTTGCCGCACTTGTCACAATGGCCGTAACTGCCGTCCTCTAGCTTCTGGAGCGCACGATCGATCTGCGCGATCGCGGCCCGCGCATTCTCCTCAAGGGTGAGATCTATCTCTCGATCGAGAGTCACGGCCGCGGTCTCAGCCATGTGTTGGTCGTATGGGCTCTCTTCGGACGAGTCCTCCAGCGATTCTGAGAGTTCGGCGTCGAGCTCGGTGATCTCGTGCTGAAGCCGCTCTCTCTCTTCAAATAACTGCCGTTTCAAAGCTTCGCGATCCATAAGACCGGGCTCCCCTATCCGCCATGCTCCTGGGCCAAGGTGGCCAATCTGCTCCGCAACTCCGACTCTTCTATACCCTTGAACGCCAGGGTCTTATCCTTGCTGACGTGCCCAGCAACGATCGTCACGTTCTCGCGAGACAATCCCAGCCAACCCGCCACCGCGCCCACCAGTTCCCTGTTGGCGCGATCATCCTCCGGCGGGGCGCTCACTGCGATCTTGAGCCGCTCGCCGTAGATCCCGCGGACAACGGTCCGCCGCGATCCGGGACTCACGCGAACGCCCACCAACAACCCGCTCGAACCCTGCCGGATGGTCAGATCCCCCTGAGGAGAATCTACCATGGCACTGCTACCACTCGAAATCTCGATCCTGTTCCTTTTTTTCCCGGCCGAGGACGAAGAAATCTTCTTCGCCCCCTCCAAGGGATTGGCCGAACTGGAATTCACCCAGGGGCGCTTGCCCAGCCTGGTCTTGCACAGCGTCGGCCTCCAGTTCGTCGGCCGTCGAGGCTGTCGGATCCGGCGGAGCGGCCACCTCCTCGGTGATCGTTTCAGCCTCCGGCTCGGGGCCGGTCTCGGCCTCCTGGGAAACGCCCGTCGGCGACTCGGGCTCAGCCTCCGACTCGAGCGAGGGCTCAGCCTCCACCTCGGCCGTTTGGTCACCTTGGTCGGACTCCGCCTCAGCCATCTCGGTGAACGATGGGACCACCACTGCTGGCGGCATGACCAACGCCTCGAGTCCCACTCCTGCCGGCCCTACGGACGCCACCGTTATGGGAGCGTCCTCCACCAACTTCAGATGGGCCTCCAGGAGGGAACGGAACTTGAAACGAAAGTCTTCCTCCAGGTGCTTGAGCTGGATGAGAGCCTGCTGCACGCGCTGGGTCTCGCCGTAGGAGTCGTTGACGATCTGACGGGACTTGAGATCGGCGTCGCGCAGTATCAGCTCCGCTTCCTTGCGCGCGTTGGTTCTTGTCTCGTCCGCCTGCATCTGCGCGGAGATGAGGGTCTTCTCCAGGGTCTCCTTGATGCTCACGTATCCCGCGATCTGCTCTTCCAGGCTCGCGAGGCGCTCGCTCATCTCCCCGTTTTCCTGATATATGCGCTCGAACTCGTCCGCCACCTCGTCGAGGAACACATCCACTTCCTCGTCCGAATAGCCCCGCATGGACCGCTTGAATTCCTTGCGGCGGATGTCGAGAGGCGTGATCTTCACTTCCCTCCCCCTTCGCTTGGGCTCGCCAGCACTTGAGCCGACGCTATTTCCATAATCGACCATTCAACCATGACAAGCTAGCTCTCGTCCTCAAGCTGGCGCCCCCGGTCCGTCGCCGCCTCTATGGCCCGAAGGAACGCTCCACGAACCCCTTGGTCCTCGAGAACGGCCAGGCCGGCGATAGTCGTGCCCCCGGGAGAGGCCACCTGATCCTTGAGTTCGGCCGCCGACCCCGGCTGCAAGACGAGGAGCTGGGCAGTGGCCAGCGCCGTCTGGCGAACGAAGGTCCTAGCCGTCTTTCGCGGCATGCCGACTCTTACCGCCCCGTCCTCGATGCCCTCCAGGGCAAGCGCGAGGAAGCCGATGGACGACCCCGCGACCGCGGTGACGGCGTTCAGCATCCCCTCCGGTAACACCTCCACGATCCCCATACACTCGAAGAGCGCCCGAACCCGCCCCACGTCCTCAGAGGTCGCCGCCGGCTCAGCGCACAGGGTGACCACCCCGGCGCCCAGTTGCACGCCCAGATTCGGCATCATCCGGAAAAGCGCTGGTCCGGGCCCCAAAAGGGCTCTCAGCCGGGACAACCCCAGGCCGGCAGCGGAAGAGACCACCACCTGATCCGGACGCAAGACCTGAGACAGAGAGGCGAGCACCTCCCCGGTGTCCTTGGGCTTGACCACCACGACGATGACCTCAGCCCTTCTCGCAAGCTCCTCAAGCGAGCCAACCGCCAACACCGAGACGCCGCTGGCGAGGTGGCGGGCACTCTCCTCGATCTTGTCGTACACGACGATCTCGACGCCGGGCAAGGGAGCGCGCATCCAGCCCTTGACGAGCGCGGAGCCCATGTTGCCGGTGCCGACCACTCCGATGGTGACTGTCATTGCAGCGATTCCTAAGCGTCGCGGTTTACGAGGCGACAGATGTCAGGGAGAAGAGTTCCGAAAACCTCCCCCACCAGCGTGACCAAGGACGAGTCCGAGCTAGGACTGGTTGAAGAACCCCTTCTCCACCAGACGCTGCCGCTCCTCGGCCGATACTTCCACGTTTTTCGGCGTGAGAAGGAAGACCTTGTCGGCCACGCGCTGCATCCCACCATCCAGGGCATACGTGAGCCCGCTGGCGAAGTCGATGAGCCTTTTGGCGAGCTCGGTCTCGCTGGACTGGAGGTTGAGAATGACAGGGATGTCCGTCTTGAACTTGTCGGCGATGACTTGGGCGTCGTTGAAGTTCTTCGGCATGACAAGGTGCACTCTCACCGGCGGCGCCTCCACCGCGGCAGGGACCGACCTGATCGACGCGCCGCGCCCCGCCCTGTACGCATCTCCTTCGGAGAAGATGTCGTCGAAGTCGGTGGATCCGCGGCGCCGGCTGTTCCGCTCGATCTTCCTCACGTTCGCACGCTCCCGGTACGTAGACTCTATGTCGGGTTGGGCGTTCAAGGTCTCTTCCTCGTATTCCTCGCCCTCGTCGGCGAGTCCGAAGTAGACCATGGTCTTATGCCAGACGTTTCCGAGAGCCATCTCAACCTCCTTGCGCGTTAGAGAAAAGCGCGGTCCCGATCCTGATAATCGTCGCACCCTCCTCGACGGCCACTTCGTAGTCGTCGCTCATTCCCATGGAAAGTTCGGATAGTACGTAGCGGCCGGCGAACCCAGGAGCCAGCCGGTCCCGAAGTTGTCGCAGACACCGGAAGACCGGCCGCGCGGTTTCGGGGTCTTGAGCGAAGGGAGCCATGGTCATGAAGCCCACGAACCTGACCTTTTGAAAGCCCGAGGCCTCTTGCAGAAAGGCCTCCGCGTGCGCGGGCAGGATACCATACTTGGTATTCTCGCCACTCACGTTCACCTCCAATAGGACGTTCACCGGCCGCTCCGCTCTTTTTTCCAGCTCTTCGACGAGCTTGATCGAGTCCACCGAGTGAATGAGGGTCGCACACGGCAAGACCTGCCGCGCCTTCCGGCTCTGCAGGTGGCCGATGAAGTGGAACTCGAAAGCGCCGCCCCACTCCTGCCATTTACTCTCCAACTCCTCTGCCCTGTTCTCCCCCACCAGGCGGATTCCTGCCGCTTGGAGCACGCCCATGTCTTCAGCGCCCACGTATTTGGTGGCCACCAGGAGTCTTGGAGCATCGATCCGGCCTACCCGGGAAGACGCCCTCCGTATGCGCTCTTCCACATTTGCCAGGTTGCTTCGGACCCTGTCGACGTCCATGTTCATAGCGGTCCATCCAGCCCGGGGCCCGGCGGGACCGCCCACACCACAGCACCGTGGCGGCCTGTGGTGAGCCCCTCGCGCCGGTAGGAATAGAAGAGGTCGACGTTACAGCAGGTGCAGAGACGGGGATTGGTCACCTGATCTGCCCTGATCCCCACTTCGGCGAGTGCGGCACCCACGGCCGCCCACAAGTCCACTCGCGGCTCGCCGTCGGAGCTGCGCCGGACCATGTCGGCACCGTACCGGCTGACGAAAGCCCGAGCCACTTCCTCCCCCACTGTGAAGCAGCAAGGACCGATGCTCGGCCCGATGATAGCGAGGCCAGGGGGACCAGTCATCGCCCGGGCCGCTTGCTGGACCACTCCCTCCAGGACGCCCCGCCAGCCGCCGTGCGCAACAGCCATGTCCACCTCACCCACCAGCACGACAGGTACGCAATCGGCGAACACCAGCAATGCAGCCAACCCGCGGTCGAGGAGCGGATGGATGGTCAGCCCGTCACACGGCTCCCCGGATGAGTAGCGGACGTATTCCGCCGTGCCCATCACTCTGAGGCCATGCTCTTGCCTGGGGCTCACCAGCCGGTACGCGGGAGCGTCGGGACGGATGCCTGGAGCTTCGTCCGTCTCGCCCAGAAGCTTGGGTCCAGTCCTCGAGGTCTGGCCCTCAAGGTGCGCCAAAGCGCTAGCGAGCCGCGCGCGGTTACCCGCCACGGCAATGGGCGCATCTTCGGAGCGAGGGTTCAAGTTGAAAGAGGCGTACGGACTCGTGCTGCACCCGCCGTGACGAGTGGTGAAGACCGCGCGGAAAGGACCCGGAAGATCAGCCCTCAGCAAGGCCACCCCGTCCACCTCCTGGGGTGCCAGCTTCACGCGAGCCGCTGGGTCGATCCTTTCCTCAAGCGCCGCCAGCACACGGCCCCCGCTTCCCTCGATCGACAACCGGGACGCTAGTCCTTCTTCTTCAGGAAGTTGGGGATGTCGAGGATGTCCTCGTCCATGTCGAACTTGTAGGCGTCGCGCGGAGGGAGATTCGGGAGACTCGGCGTCGGTTGTTCTATCGACTTGTCGGTCTCTTTCTCTGCGTGACTCGTGCGGTCGAAGCCGGTGGCGATCACCGTCACCCGCATCTGATCCCCCAGAGACTCGTCGATGACGGCGCCGAAGATAACGTTCGCATCGGAATGCGCCGCGTTCGCGATGACCTCGGCGGCTTCGTTGACTTCGAAAAGTCCCATGTCCGGTCCGCCGCTGATGTTGAGCAGGATCCCGGTGGCGCCCTCTATGGATGCTTCCAAGAGCGGCGAGGAGATAGCCGACTTGGCTGCCTCCACGCCCCTGTTCTCCCCGCTCGCCATCCCGATACCCATCAGCGCGGAGCCTGCATTGCGCATGATCGTCCTGACGTCGGCGAAATCGAGGTTGATGAGCCCGGGCACGGTGATGAGGTCGGTGATGCCCTGCACACCCTGTCTCAGCACGTCGTCCGCTACTCGGAACGCCTCGATGATGGAGGTCCGTCTTTCCACTACCTGCAAGAGACGATCGTTCGGGATGATGATGAGGGTATCCACCTTCTTCGAAAGTTGGTCGATCCCCGCTTCAGCCTGGCTGGCCCGCTTTCTACCCTCGAAGCTGAACGGCTTCGTGACCACGCCCACGGTGAGAGCACCCAACTCCCGAGCGATTTCGGCGATCACGGGGGCGCCACCCGTGCCGGTGCCGCCGCCCTTGCCGGCGGTGACAAAGACCATGTCGGCGCCTTTCAGCACCTCGCGGATCTCGTCCCGGCTCTCTTCGGCCGCAGCGCGGCCTACTTCCGGATTCGCCCCAGCGCCCAGCCCCCGGGTGATCTTGGCGCCGATATGGAGTTTCACGTCTGCGTCGCACATGAGCAACGCCTGAGCATCTGTGTTGACGGCGATAAACTCAACGCCCTTCAGTCCGGCGTCCACCATGCGGTTCACCGCGTTGGTGCCACCTCCACCCACACCCACGACCTTGATCACCGCAAGATAGCTGGACCCGGTGTCGCCCATCGTTCCCGAACCTCCAACATTATCGAATCACGGGACTCCAACTTGAGCCTGCGCATTAAGCCTTCAATCGCCACTTTACCGTTTCACGGCGACCGGCCCTAACGCAGATTCAGAGTCATTCCAATGCAATAGCCGGAATTACGTCTTCCTCGCCGGTAATCCTGCTGAAATGCACAATACCACTCTCACTTGGGCTTGGCCACAGCCCGGGAGGGCACGCTGACGTCCGCATAGAGCAATTGCTTCCCATCCCTCAAGTACTGCTCGATGATCCCGATCGACACCATCAACTTGTCCTTGAGCTCCACCGGGTCGCCCAGGCGAAGTTCAGCGCCACCCTGGAACACCACCACCACTTGCCCGCCGGCGCTCACGGTTATCTTGGCCACCGTGGGTAGCGACTTGCTGACATCCGCCGCGCCAAGAAGGGTCGTGACGCCAAGGGCTTGGGCGATGACCGTCGGGAGGCGCGAGCCCGCCCGAGCCGCGAAAGAAGAGGCCGGCACCACCAAGGGCAGCTTCCCCGTGTCCGACTGGGCGGCGTCCCCGGCCGCTGAGAGGATCTTGCCGTCATCGGCGACAAGCCAAAGGCTCCCATCGGAGGCCTGCACCCTGGCCGATGCGTGGTATTCCTGCACGGACACTTCGAGTGCGTTGGGGAAATGGCGGTAGACCTTCGCCGAACGGACGTACGGCAGCGCGGCCAGCTTCTGCTCGACCTGCCGGGTGGAGACCCGTAGCAGACTCACACCGCTGGCGCCGGCTGCCGCCTCTCGGACCTGCTCGGTGGAAACGTGCTGAAGTGCCGGCGCGAACACCTGCCGCACGGCGAACACGCTCGAAGATCGGAGCCACAAGAACAGGGCCATCACGACCAGCAGCGCTACGAAGGCCACAATGAGCCCGCCTCGTCTGCGCCCGCGCTGCAAGTTCACGGACCGGCGGCGCTCCCTTACTTTGCTATCCATTACCCCTTTGGTCCTCGGACCACGGAAACGCGGCACCCAGCAGCTTTACTTCGGGGTCGAGCAGCACTCCGCTCGAGCGGAACACGGCTTCGCGCATGAGGCTCATGAGACATAAGACGTCTCCGGTGGTCGCGTCTCCAACATTGACGATGAAATTCGCATGGACCCTGGAGATTTCGGCGCCGCCATGACGTACTCCTTTGAGGCCGGCCTTCTCGAGCAGGTGTCCCGCAGAGTCCCCGGGTGGATTCTTGAAGGCGCTCCCGAACGTGCGTGCCCCTCTGGGCTGGGAGGTGCGCCGGGCGCGAAGGAGCGCTCGATGGCGTTGCAGGATGTCCACGGGATCACCCGGCGTGAGGAACAGGCGGACGGCGGTCACCACGGAGCCGGCGGGCAAGGCGCAATGACGATATCCGCAATCGAGGTCAGCCCGCGGCACCCAGCGGACACCTGTTTCTGAAGTCAGTTCCACCGCGTCCATCACGTCGGAGACCGATGAACCGTGCGCCCCCGCGTTCATGGCTACCGCACCACCCAACGTGCCCGGGATGCCACAAGCCCACTCGAGACCGGATAGCCCGGCTTCGGCCGCCACCGCGGCCAACCTGGCGAGAAAGGCGCCCGCGCCGGTGATCACCGCCATCGGGACAGGTTCTGCAGCAGCCGCCCGGCAGGTCGTATCCCAAGCCCCCGAAGGCAGGCCCTCCACGTACTGAAAGCCTTCATCCAATCTCACGACGACACCGGGGTACCCGCGATCCGCCACGAGCAGGTTCGACCCACCTCCAAGGCAAAACCACGGAGCTTCGTGCTGCCGCAACACCCGGAGGGCGGACGCGAGCGCTTCCTGAGTCACAGCCGAAAGAAGGAGGCCTGCGCTACCGCCGGTGGTGATGGTGGTGAAGGGAGCGAGGGGGGCCCTCTCCCACACCCTCAGACCTGGAACGGCCACGAAATCTCTTGCCTGCGGAACCCCTGATCCCATCGATCAGCGAAGGACTAGTTGACGGCCAGGTAGCGCTCACCCACGCGGTGCACGTCTCCCGCGCCAAGGGTGAGGATGAGGTCGCCCGGCTCAGCCAACTCTCCCAGATAGTCGACCACCGAGGAAAGACGGGGCAGATACGCCACCGGCGAGCAACGGTCCAGCTTGAGCAGGCTGTCCACGATGAGCTTGCCGCTCACCCCCGGAAGCGGGTCTTCCCGCGCTCCGTACACATCTGTCACCACGGCTACATCCGCGTCCAGAAGGGCTTCGGCGAACTCCTGATGAAGGAACTCGGTCCGCGAGTAAAGATGCGGCTGGAATACGGCGATCACCCGTTTCCACTCACCTTCGCGGGCGGCGCGCAAGGTCGCTCTGAGCTCGGTGGGATGGTGAGCATAATCGTCGAAGACCGACACCCCGTTCTTTTCTCCCTTCCATTGGAAGCGGCGAACGGCGCCGGTAAAAGTGCGGAGGGTGGCCACCAGGTCCGCAGTCGATACTCCAAGCTCAGAGAGGGTGGCGAAGCAGGCCAAGGCGTCGAGAACGTTGTGCTCTCCCGGGACCTCGAGCTCCACCGTGCCCAGCAGGTCCCCGTGACGCCACACCTCGAAGCTGCTTCCCAGGCGGCGAAAAACGACTTCCCGAGCGTGATAGTCGGCTTCATCGCCGAGGCCGAAGGAGCATGTGCGGCAACCCGTCTCCTTGGCTAGAGCCACCACCCGCGGATCGCCGGCGTAGTATACGAGCAGCCCCCCGGCCGGCAACTTGTCTAGGAAGTCTCGAAAGACCTCCTCGACGTCCTCGATGTGCAAATAATGGCTGTGATGATCGAGCTCCACATTCGTGAGCACGGTCACGTCAGGGCGAAGGAGCAACAGCGACCCGTCCGATTCGTCCGCCTCACAGACCACGAACTCGCCGTCCCCGTGGCGCGCGTTGGAACCCAGATCGTTCAACTCCCCTCCCACCAGGAAAGTCGGGTCATACCCGCATTCCACCAGGACCCTGCTGATCATGGACGTGGTGGTGGTCTTGCCATGGGTGCCGCATACCGCGATGCCGCGCCCCGACGCCATGACCCATGCCAGAGCCTGGGCCCGTTTCACAACCCGGATTCCTCTGCGCGCTGCTTCCTGCAGTTCCACATTGTGCGCAGGGATGGCAGAAGAGATGACCACGACATCCGGATGATCGAGATTGCCGGACCGGTGCCCGATAGACACGGGGACGCCCGCCTTCTCCAGCAATGTCACATACCGGGAAGGCTTGAGATCGGACCCGGTCACTAGGTATCCGCGCTTGTGGAGCACCAAAGCGATGCCACTCATGCCGGCGCCGCCGATGCCAATGAAGTGAAGACTGTGCAGCTGCTCAGGTTCGAGTGTGGAGGTGTCCGCGGAGCCGGTCTCAGTCATCTCTTCTCCCCGTCTTTGGCGGAGGCCAATTCTACTATGGCGTCGGCGATGCGGGTAGCTGCTTCCGGTCGAGCCAGCCCTAGCGCGGCTTTCCGCATGGAGGAATTCACATCCGGATCGAGGAGGATCTTCACCTGATTCACGAGCAGATCGGGCGTCAATTCAGTGTCCCGTGTCACGATCGCCGCCCCGGCAGCCGCGACCGTCTCAGCGTTCTTCGTCTGATGGTCTCCGGCGGCCAGAGGATACGGCACCAGCAGTGAAGGCACCCCGCGCGCGAGCAGTTCCGCGACGGACCCCCCGGCGCGCGAGACGGCGGCATCAGCCACAGCCAGAGCCTTGGGAAAGTCGTCCAAAAAAGGATAGGCCTGGTAATTCGGATTCGCATCCGGACTCGAGAGGTTCTTGGCCACACTCGGGTAGTCGCGCTCTCCGGTGACGTGAATGATCTGGAGAGGCCCCGAGGAACGAGCGAACGCCGCGACCGTGGCCTCGTTCAGGCTGTGCGCTCCCAGGCTCCCCCCGAACACAAGGAGCACAGGTCGTGAGGGGTCCAAGCCGAAACGGGCAAGACCCTCCTCGCGCG